>NZ_JAHRVT010000053.1:0-37067 GCF_019090545.1 Cycloclasticus sp.
GAGAGGGATTCGAACCCTCGATGGGCTATAAAACCCATACTCCCTTAGCAGGGGAGCGCCTTCAGCCGCTCGGCCATCTCTCCGGAATTTATTACTGACTATTTGTTACCGTCTGTACCTTTTTCATCTTGAATTTTATTATAAATCTCTTCACGATGAACAGTAACGCTTTTAGGTGCGTCAACTCCAATTCTTACTTGGTTTCCTTTTACCCCTAAAACGATGATAGAGACATCATCTCCAATCACAAGGGACTCACCAACTTTACGCGTTAATATAAGCATATTAGCTCCTTATTGCTTCTTCTTTGAAGCGTTGCCAACCAATTTATATATTTATTATTATTTGGCGTATTCTACCATAGCTAATTAAACTCAAACAGCTCTCAAGTGATGATTATTCACCTGACAGACCAAAAGATTCATGCAACGTACGAACCGCTAATTCTAAGTATTTTTCATCGACCACAACTGAAATTTTAATTTCTGAGGTTGATATCATTCGAATATTAATCCCTTCGTCTGCTAACGCTGTAAACATTTGACTGGCAATGCCTGCGTGCGAACGCATACCAACGCCCACGATCGATACTTTAACTATTTTATTATCGCCGTCAACATTTTTAGCCCCTAGCTCAGCGCAAATATTTTGTAATATCTGCATCGTTTTTTCATAATCATTTCTGTGGACTGTAAAGGTAAAATCTGTGGTTTTATCTTCCGCAATATTTTGCACAATCATATCAATTTCAATATTAGCATCTGAAATCGGTTTTAGAATTGCTGAAGCAACGCCAGGCATATCTGGCACGCCAGCCAAGGTTACTTTTGCCTCATCACGATTAAACGCAATCCCAGAAATTAATGCTTTTTCCATTTCATCGTCCTCATAAGTAATTAGCGTGCCTTCCCCCTCAACAAAGGTCGATAAAACACGTAATGGAACATTGTATTTACCCGCAAACTCTACAGAACGAATTTGCAAAATTTTAGAACCCAAGCTGGCCATTTCAAGCATTTCTTCGAAAGTAATTCTGTCCAATCTTCTTGCTTTTGGTTCAACCCTTGGGTCGGTGGTATAAACACCATCTACATCAGTATAAATTCTACACTCATCAGCCTTTAGCGCAGCAGCTAAGGCCACAGCTGTTGTATCTGAGCCCCCTCTCCCTAAGGTCGTTATTGCCCCACTAGTCGTTACACCTTGAAAGCCTGCTACGACAACAATTCTATTGTTATCTAAATCTGCTTGAATGTTCGTTGTTTGGATTTCCTCTATACGAGCTTTCCCATGGGCGTCATCAGTCACTATTTTGACTTGCCCACCCGTATAAGACGTTGCTTCTTGACCCAGTTCTTCAAGCGCCATACACAATAAGGCTATGGTCACTTGTTCTCCTGTAGATAGTAATACATCCATTTGTTTCGCAGAGGGGCTGCGCTGCATTTGCTTTGCAAGCTCCGTCATACGGTTTGTTTCACCACTCATCGCTGACACCACAACAACTAAATCATGCTGTGTCGATTTTTTTTCTTGGACTAACTTTTTGGCAACACCTTTTATTTTTTCAGCAGTGCCTACGGAAGTGCCACCATATTTATGTACATGTAAACTCATCGTTGCTTCATCATATCTTGCGTAATTTATCGTCTGAACGTTGCTAAGTTAGACCCTAATACTTATTAACTAGCATCCGTTAATTTTTTCTCAACCCAAGTTGGTACTGATTTTAAAGCACCCTCTAACGCAGCAAGATCATTACCGCCCGCCTGTGCCATATCCGCTCTGCCACCACCTTTACCACCTACCTGTAAAGCGACGGAATTAACCAACTCACCCGCCTTTATACGGTCAGTTTGATTTTTAGAAACACCCGCTATTAACGTGATTTTTTCACCCTGTGTTGTTGATAGAACAACCGCTGCATTGCCTAATTTGTCTTTTAATTGGTCTACTAAATCACGTAACGTTTTATTGTCTGCACCCTCAATATTGGCAGCCAACACATTAAGCCCATCAATTTGTACTGCTTGGTTTTGCAAATCACCACTGGCTGCTGTTGCTAATTGACCTTTTAATTGTTCTAGTTCTTTTTCAAGTGCTTTATTTTTATCTTGAATTTGAACAACCTTCTCTAATGCAGATTCACGATTACCTTTAACCACTTTGGCAATTTTTTGCAGTAGCTCATCACTCTGCTCTACCCATGATAACGCGCCTTCTCCAGCGATAGCTTCTATACGACGTACGCCCGATGCAATCCCTGTTTCAGAGAGTATTTTAATTAAGCCAATATCACCTACCCGATTGACATGCGTACCACCACATAACTCTGTGGAAAACTCACCCATTTTCAAGACCCGGACTTTATCGCCATACTTTTCACCAAACAGTGCCATAGCACCGTTAGCGATGGCCGTTTCTTGATCGGTGACTTGTGTTTGCACCTCTTCATTAAAGCGAATCTGTGCATTAACTAAACGCTCAATTTCTTGAAGCTGAGCAGCTGTAATGGGCTCGAAGTGGCTAAAATCAAAACGTAGCCTGCTTGCTTCAACCAGCGAGCCTTTTTGTGTAACGTGTTCACCCAGTACTTTACGAAGAGCTGCGTGTAAAAGGTGTGTCGCCGAGTGATTAGAGGCCGTTGCTTGTCGATTATTCTTATCGACTACAGCGCGTACAACCTGCTCGCTTTTAAACTCACCCTTGCTGACTTGACCAATATGGAAATAGGCATCTGCCTTTTTTTGAACATCTACCACATCAAATATTGCCGTTGGTGTAGTAATCTGTCCATGATCGCCAGCTTGACCGCCTGACTCTGCATAAAAAGGCGTTTTATCTAACACTAAATAACCGCTTTCGCCCTCACAAATTGTCGAGCTTTGTTCACCATTTTTATAAATAGCTTCCAGTTTGGATTCTGCTTGCAGCGACTCATAGCCAATAAACTCAGTTGCTTGTGTTAAATGCGGCAAATCGGGGCCATCTGCAGAAAATGAACTGGCTGACCTTGCACGTTCACGTTGAGCGTCCATGGCCTTTTCAAAACCATCGAAGTCTACAGTTAAGCCATTCTCTCTTGCATAATCAGCGGTTAAATCAACGGGAAAACCATAGGTATCATAGAGTTTAAAAGCCGTTTCACCGGTAATCAGTTTATCTTTTAATGATTGCGTACCATCTTGCAAAAGCTTCATTCCTTGCTCTAACGTTTCAGCAAAACGTTGCTCTTCTTTTAGCAAGATATTACTCACCATATCCGCTTTTTCAGTTAATTCAGGATACGCTGAGCCCATTTGCTCCACTAAGGGTTGCACGAGCTTATGAAAGAAGACCTCTTTCATATCCAATTTATAGCCGTGTCGAATGGCTCGGCGAATAATACGCCTTAACACATAACCGCGACCTTCATTAGAAGGTTGCACACCATCTACGATAAGAAATGCACATGAGCGAATATGGTCAACTAAAACACGTAAAGAAGTATGACTTGTATCTTTTGTGCCCGTTAATATTGCTGCATTTTTAATGAGAGATTTAAACAGCTCAATATCATAATTATTGTGGACGCCTTGCAAAACAGCTGCCACACGCTCCAAACCCATACCTGTATCAACAGAGGGCTTTGGTAATGGTGTTAACTCGCCTTTATCATTACGATCGTACTGCATGAAAACTAAATTCCATATTTCGACGTAACGATCACCATCTTCTTCTGGTGTGCCGGGGGGGCCTCCGGCAACCTGCTCACCATGATCATAAAATATTTCAGAACATGGGCCACACGGACCCGTCTCGCCCATTGACCAGAAGTTGTCTTTTGCACCAATTCTTGACAAACGGTCCGCATCGACGCCGACTTCATTTAGCCAAATATCAGCAGCTTCTGTGTCTTCATCAAAAACGGTCACCCATAGTTTTTCAGCAGGAATACCAAGCTCCTCAACAAGGAAATCCCATGCATATTTAATAGCATCACGTTTAAAGTATTCACCAAAACTAAAATTGCCCAGCATTTCAAAAAAGGTGTGATGACGCGCCGTGTAACCAACATTTTCAAGGTCGTTATGCTTACCACCCGCTCTAACACAACGCTGCGAAGAGGTCGCCATCGTGTATGAACGCTTTTCTTCTCCAAGGAAAACGTTTTTAAACTGCACCATACCCGCATTAGTAAACAATAGCGTTGGGTCGTTTCCAGGCACCAACGAGCTAGACGGAACAATCTGATGTCCGCGTTTTTCAAAATATGTCAAAAAGGCTGATCTAATTTCAGCACTGCTTAAATTTTTCATCTCGTTTAAAACCTGCATTAAGACAATTGATTAAACAATTGCCGAATCATCTCGTTGGTATACCCTTTATGTTGAAAGAAGCGTGTACGTTTTGCCCGTTCTTTCATATCTTTTGGCGGTTGATGCCCGTATTTCTTAGTATGTAATTCGCTTAATAATGCTTGCCAATCAGGTGGTTCATCAAACACGGTGTCAATATTGACTTCAACGCCTTTTTGCTTTAATTCGTATTCTATTCGAGTTGGCCCAAAACCTTTATAAACCCTTGAACGACTATAACTCTCTGCAAACCGTTGATCACTTTGCCAATTTAATTCAATAAACTCTTCTAATAAGCGCTCAATATCATCTTCAGCAAAACCTTTTCCTGTGAGTTTTTGAATAAGTTCTAGCTGACTATGTTCACGCCTAGCCAGCATAGCAAGGCAGCTCGCTCTTAGCTTTGATAGCTCTCTTTTCTTATCTTCACTCAGGCTTACTCACCTTCATCAATTAATTTTTCTTTCTGCTCTTTTTTAGGTAACAAAGCATCCCTAATGTTTGCCTCTAGTTCGGCTGATTTATCAGGGTTTTCCTTAAAGAAACTTTTGGCATTGTCCTTACCTTGGCCAATTTTAGCACCGCCATAGCTGTACCAAGAGCCTGCTTTTTCAACAAGGTCTAAGCTCACACCTAAGTCAACCAGTTCGCCCTCACGTGAAATTCCTTCACCATACAAAATTTCAAATAATGCCTGTTTAAATGGTGGCGCTACCTTATTTTTTACAACCTTTACACGTGTATCATTACCTAATATTTCATCACCTTTCTTAATCGCACCGATACGACGAATATCTAAACGAACTGATGAATAAAACTTCAAGGCGTTACCGCCTGTTGTGGTCTCTGGGTTGCCAAACATTACGCCAATTTTCATTCGAATTTGGTTAATAAATACTACCAAGGTATTTGAGCGTTTGATATTACCTGTTAACTTTCTAAGCGCTTGAGACATTAAGCGGGCTTGCAGGCCAACATGGTGATCTCCCATATCCCCTTCGATTTCAGCTTTTGGTGTTAAAGCCGCTACTGAGTCAACAACAACCATATCAACAGCGCCAGAACGTACTAACATATCTACAATTTCTAAGGCCTGTTCACCCGTATCAGGTTGCGAAACGAGCAATTCATCCATATTCACACCAATTTTATCGGCATAAATAGGATCTAGAGCATGCTCTGCATCAACAAAGGCCGCTGTACCACCTGCTTTTTGACATTGAGCAATGGTTTCTAAAGTTAACGTTGTTTTACCAGAGGATTCAGGACCGTAAATTTCAACAATACGCCCACGTGGCAAGCCACCAACACCTAAGGCAACATCCAATGCAATTGACCCAGTTGAATAGGTTCCAATATCAGGAATGGTTGAACCATCGCCCATTCGCATGACTGACCCTTTACCGAATTGTTTCTCGATTTGAAGTAATGCCGCACTCAGCGCCTTTTTCTTATTTTCATCCATTTTTTATCCCCTTAAAGGCTTCCACATCCTGTAAAAGCTAGTTATCGTCAATAATCTTGAATTATCACACATCCTTAAGATGAGCACATAATGAAATCACTATTTTATGGTGGCTTATTGACTTAGATGATCAACCAATAATGTTAATGCCGTTAGCAAGGCTTGTTGCCGGACTTGATCTCGAGTTCCTTCAAAATTTTTCTTTATTGAATATGTCTGATAAGGCGATGCTTTAAGCCCAAACCAGACCAAACCAACGGGTTTTTCTAGTGTGCCGCCTGATGGCCCAGCAACCCCAGTAATAGATACTGATATGGATGAGTTAAACGCCTCAATCACACCTTCAGCCATCTGTTCAGCTACCTCCTGACTAACCGCACCATATTGATCAAGGTTTTTTTTATTCACATGGATTAACCGCTGCTTTGAATCATTGCTATAGCTCACCACCCCGCCTAGAAACCATTCGCTACTACCTGCTAAGTCTGTCAGTATTTTTGAAAGCCAGCCACCTGTGCAGGATTCTGCAACAGCCAGTGTTTTATTCTTTTCAATGAGCAAGCCAGCCAATTTTTCCGCTAATAAGCCTGCTTCGTTTAATATCGAATCTGTCATTCACCACTACCTAATTTTTTTATTACAATTTACCGAATACCTGCAAGGTTGTTACACTATCACGATGCCTAAAAGTACCCCTACAAAAAAAGCCATCACTCCGATGATGCAACAATATTTGCGCATCAAAGAGGATCACCCCAATACTCTTTTATTTTACCGTATGGGGGATTTCTATGAACTGTTTCTTGATGATGCCATCAAGGCGTCTAATATACTGGGCATCACATTAACCAGTCGTGGGCAAATTGAAAACAAGCCTGTTCCTATGGCTGGCATCCCGCATCATGCTGCCGATGGTTACATCGCTAAACTATTAAAAGCCAGTGAATGCGTTGCAATTTGCGAGCAAATTGGTGACCCAGCCACGTCTAAAGGACCTGTTGAACGCAAGGTTGTTCGCGTTATTACCCCAGGCACCTTAACCGAAGACTCACTACTCGACTCTCATTGCGATAGTTTGCTTTGCGCCGTTTTCGAACAAAAAAAACAATACGGTTTAGCAACACTTGACCTAGCTAGTGGGCGTTTTTTATTACAAGAAATAGATCATGAAGCATCGCTAAAAACCGAATTAGCGCGAATTAATCCAGCTGAAATATTAATAAGTGAAGACAGCTCTTTATCAACACTGTTAGCAACGCATAAAGGCCTAAATTTAATGGCTGATTGGCACTTCGATCAGCAAACAGCTACTCGACTGTTAAATAAACAGTTTGGCACTCAGGACCTAAAAGGCTTTGGCTGCCATGCGATGACACTTGCTCTAAGTGCAGCCGGTGCATTACTACAGTACCTAAAAGATACGCATCAATCATCGCTACCGCATTTACAATCCATTAAGGTCATTCAACAAACAGATTTCATTACCCTCGATGCAGCAACGCGTCAGCACCTTGAGTTAGACTATCACCCAAGCGGTAATATGCATTTCACCTTATTTGGTTTACTTAACCGTTGCAAAACCACAATGGGAACTCGTCTTTTACGGCGTTGGATTCATTTACCATTACGTGATCAGAGCACCATAAAGCACCGCTATTTAGCCGTTGAACAATTACAAACCCAAACAATAATTGACCAGCTACAAGCAAGCCTTAAACAAACCGGTGATATTGAACGAATCACAAGCCGAATCGCATTATTAACGGCTAGACCTCGTGACCTTGTGGTTTTACGTGACACACTAAAGGCAGTTCCTGCTATCCAAAACACCTTAGCTAACCTCGATGCACCACGCCTAAAAACCTTACTTGATCAGACTGGCAACCACCAAACATTAGCCGAGCTCTTAGATAAGGCGATTGTTGACAACCCCCCAGTCTTAATACGTGATGGCGGTGTGATTGCCAATGGTTATGACGAGAAACTCGACGAACTTAAAAACATCAGTGCGAATGCTGATCAGTTTTTACTAGAGATCGAACTAAAGGAACGTGAATTTAGTCAAATTAGTACGCTAAAGCTTAACTATAACCGTGTGCATGGCTACTATATTGAAGTGCCTCGTTCTCAAGCCAACAAGGTACCTGATTACTTCATTCGAAAGCAAACCCTAAAAAATGTTGAGCGCTATATTACGCCTGAACTAAAAACATTTGAAGACAAAGTATTGCATGCAAAAGAACAAGCTTTATCTTATGAAAAAGAGCTATATAACGCCCTACTTTTAAGTATGGCCCCACAACTTAGCGCATTACAATCATGTGCTGAAGCGCTTGCTGAGATAGACTTACTGACAAATTTCGCAGAACGTGCTGCCACTTTAAATTTTAATCAACCTTCTTTAAGTAATACTGCTGGCATATCAATCAAACAAGGCCGGCACCCTATTGTAGAAAGCGTTATCGACACGCCGTTTATTGCTAATGATATTGAACTAAATTCTAGCCAAAAAATGCTCATTATTACAGGGCCAAATATGGGCGGAAAATCAACTTATATGAGGCAAATAGCCTTATTAACACTGATGGCACACATTGGGTGTTACATTCCGGCATCAGAGGCCCATTTTGGCCCTATTGATCAAATTTTTACGCGTATTGGAGCAACTGACGACCTTGCCAGTGGGCGCTCAACCTTTATGGTAGAGATGTCGGAAACAGCTAATATCTTGCATAACGCCAGTGACAAAAGCTTAGTTTTGATGGATGAAATTGGCCGAGGAACCAGTACTTTTGATGGCCTTTCACTGGCTTGGGCATGTGCTGATTATCTGGCTAATAAAACTCAACCGTTCACCTTATTTGCCACGCATTATTTTGAAATGACATCTCTGCCCGAGTCAGCCCCCACAGCCAAAAATGTTCACTTAGATGCTATTGAGCACGGCGACCACATTGTCTTTTTACATGCCGTTAAAGACGGTGCAGCCAATCAAAGCTACGGACTACAAGTTGCCGCTTTAGCAGGCGTGCCTAAAACAGTTATCAGCAATGCTCGCCTAAAACTGGCAAGCCTTGAAAACCAGCAAAGCAACTTTGAAAAGCCCACACAAACGCATACGCAATTTGATATTTTCAACACGGCTAATAACCAAGCCACTACTGATTTTATTGAACAGCTGTCACCCGATGATTTAAGCCCCAAAGAAGCGCTAGAGGCCTTGTATCAGTTAAAGTCTTTAACGAATTAATTACCAGCCTAAGTGCTGAATCAAATCGTTAGCCGGAACAAAGCCTGGCACCATGGTGCCATCATCAGCAATGATAGCCGGTGTACCAGTAACACCGAAAACTTGCGCGATTCTCATGTGCTCATCAACTGGGTTTTCACACGTTTTATCAACCACTTTGTTGTTTAATTTTGCATCTGTTAACGCTTTATTTCTATCCTTTGCACACCAGACCGACACCGCTTTATGGTAAGACTCTGTATTTGGACCCGAACGTGGGAAAAACATATAGCGTACGGTCATTCCAGCATCCGTATAATCGTTGATTTCGGCATGTAGTTTTCGGCAATAACCACAGTCAATATCTGAAAAAATGGTAATAACATGTTTTTCATTTTTAGCCGGAAAAACAATCATCTTTTTTTCATCTATCTTTGCCATCTCTGATTGACGAGCAGTTTTTAACGCAGAATCTGTCATATTTTCACGACTGACTAAATCAACCATTTCACCTTGAAGAATATACCGTCCATCCTCAGATGCATAAACAACCCTAGCCCCTATCAATACCTGATACAGACCCTCTATAGGTGTTTTAGAAACATGGTTATCCGTAATATTTGGTATCACTTTAGATAAGCCTGTCACAACAGAAGCCTCATCTGCCAAAACCGGTGCACTACAACACGCTAATAAAAACCAACCAAGCAAAACCTTATTCATCTACAACACCTTCTTTATTCATCTGTGATGGTATTAAACACGTTTAAAGATAAAAAGCATACCAGCGGCGTTAACTTTTTAACCTCTAGGGTGAAACCGTTCGTGGATATCTTTTAAACGTTCTTTAGCAATATGGGTATAAATTTGTGTTGTTGACAAGTCACTGTGACCAAGCAATAACTGAACAACTCGCAAATCTGCTCCATGATTTAACAAATGTGTAGCGAAAGCATGACGCAACGTATGTGGTGAAATATCTTTATGAATATCTGCTTTCGCCGCATAACGTTTGATGATGTACCAAAAAGCCTGACGCGTCATCCCTCCGCCACGATTAGTTGGGAACACAACGTCCGCTTTTTTGTCACCTAAAATATCTAAACGCCATCGCACAATAAACGTTTGCAACCAATCCAACGCTTCTTCACCGACTGGGACTAAACGTTCCTTATTGCCTTTACCAGTTACTCTAACTAGCCCCTGTCTAAAATTTATTTCTGATAGCGTCAAGCCCACTAACTCAGTAACCCTCAAACCACTTGCATACAGTAATTCAAGCATTGCCCGATCTCTATACCCCAGCGCCGTAGAAGTATCTGGTGCGTTTAACAGGCCCTCTACATCTGCTTCAGATAAGGTTGATGGCAAACTTCTAGCAAGCTTTGGCGCATCAATTATCGCAGTGGGGTCTTCGGTTATCACAGCCTCACGTATTAAGTAAGAATAGAAACGTTTTAAACTAGATAAAAAACGCGCTGAAGAGCGAGCCGAGACCCCCTGGGCTAATCGATCGGCTAGGTACGAAGATATATCCGATGACTCTATTGTCAAGAAGCTCTTACGCTGTTTAAGTAACCAACTAGAAAAAGATGTTAAATCAGTTTTATACGCCGCTAAAGTATTATCACTTAGGCCATATTCAACCCATATGTTATCAAGAAATGAAACAATATATTCTTTATCACTCAAGCAGCAGGCCTTTCAGCTATTAAAAAACATATCATATCAATAAAAACTCAGCTAATTCACATAAACCACATGCATAAAAAAAGGCCAGTACATCGGCCTTTTTTTATGTGTCTGCTAACGATTAACTAATCGTCATTAAAGCAACTTAGTTACTTTAAATATAATGCTATAGCTTTTCTTTAATACGAGCCGCTTTACCACGTAACTCACGAAGATAATAAAGTTTCGCACGTCTAACTGAACCACGTCTTTTCACTTCAACACCAGCAATCAATTTACTATATGTTTGAAAAACACGCTCAACACCTTCGCCGTGTGAGATTTTACGAACTGTAAATGCTGAATTTACGCCACGATTACGTTTTGCAATCACAATCCCTTCAAACGCCTGAATACGCTCTGTGGTGCCTTCTTTAACTTTAACCTTCACAACGACCGTATCACCTGAACTAAATGCAGGCAATTCATTAGTCATTTGTTCTGCTTCAATTTGTGCAATTATATTACTCATTTTTTATTCCTTAGTTTTAACTCTTTGATTATTTGATTCTTTTATAAACTCGTCAAGTAACGACTGTTGGTGCTTATTTAAGACAATTTTGTCTAATAAGTCAGGTCGTTTTTGCCACGTTTTTCCTAACCGCTGTTTTTCTCGCCATTGAGCAATTTTTTCATGGTGCCCACTTAACAACACACTTGGTACTGACTTTCCTTCAAACTCATCTGGTCGCGTATAGTGAGGGTGATCTAACAACCCCTCAACAAACGAGTCTTCAACAGCCGAACATTCGTGCCCTAACACCGTTGGTAAGCTCCTAGACACTGCATCTATCAATACCAATGCAGGTAACTCACCACCACTCAGTACAAAATCACCAATCGACCATTCTTCATCGATATAATCTTCTAGCAGCCTTTCATCAACACCTTCATACCGACCCGCCAACAACACTAGATGTGAGAATTCAGCCAAATATTCAACACCTTGTTGATCTAGTTTTCGCCCCTGAGGACTTAAATAAATCACCTTTGATGGCTTATCAATCTGTCTTACCGCTGTTTGTATTGCTTTTTTCAACGGTTCGACCTTCATCACCATGCCAGGACCTCCCCCAAAAGGGCGATCATCTACCGTTCGGTGTACATCTTTCGTAAAATCCCTAGGATTCCACGTTTTTAACTGCACCTTGCCAGCGTCTATCGCTTTACCAACAACACCCATAGATGCCGCTTGTTCAAACAACTCAGGAAATAACGTTATAACATCAAAACGCATGGACGTTAAAAGTCTAACTCCCAATCAACAACCATCTGTTGCGCTTCCAAATCAACAGACCTTACTACCTGGCCTGTAACATAAGGGATTAACCGCTCTTTATCTCCCTTAACAACAATAACGTCATTCGCTCCGGTTTCAAGCAAATGATCAATCATTCCAAAATCATCTCCTTTTGTTGAGACAACTTTCAAACCAATCAAGTCAGACCAGTAATACTCACCTTTCTCTAAGGTTGGCAACTGATCTGGCTTAATATAAATATCAGAACCAACCCACAATTCAGCCTCATTTCTATCATCAACATCCTCTAATTGGACGATGATTGTTTTTCCGTGTGGCTTACCTGCTTTTATTTTAACTTGCTTACGAACCTTGTTTCGCTCTATATACCAAGGTTGGTAAGATAGTATATTTTCTTTTTTATCTGTGTTTGCGTAGACCTTTAACCAGCCTTTAACGCCAAACACACCAGAGATACTCCCTAGTTTTAGCCAGCTATTTTCTTTCTGTATTTGTTCTGTTTTTGTTACTTGTGTCACCTTTAAGCGGCAGTTTCAGCAGCCTCTTTTACAAGCTTTGCAACACGCTCGCTTGTTTGGGCGCCTTGAGCAACCCAATGGTCTACACGATCAGTATCGAGAGTTAAACGAACTTCGCCACCAGTAGCTCTTGGGTTGTAATAACCCACTCTTTCGATGTATCGACCATCGCGACTTCTGCGACTATCTGCAACAACAACGTGATAGAAAGGACGTTTTTTCGCGCCAGTTCTTGAAAGACGTATCTTTACCATTTATTTTCCTTAAATTCTGTTTTATAAATCTTAATTAGGTTAACTCGTTAATTTTACGCGAATTATTTAATTTGGTGAAGTTTTTTTCATTATTCCACCTAATAATTACTAAAATTCGATGCCTTTGCAGTTATTGGAAAGGGAAACCTTGCCCTTGCCCCATCTGGCCTTTCAATCCACGCATCATTTTAGCCATGCCGCCTTTTGACATTTTTTTCATCATTTTTTGTGCCTGCTTGTACTGTTTCATAAGTTTATTAACATCTTGAACTTGTAAGCCTGCACCTGCCGCAATTCGCTTTCTTCTTGAACCATTAATCAAAGTTGGAAATATTTTTTCCTTTTTGGTCATAGAGTTAATTAATGCAATTTGTCTTGTAAACTCTTTATCATTGACTTGGCTTTTCACATTTTGGGGAACATTCGACATACCAGGAATTTTATCCATCATTGCACTCATACCACCCATTTCCATCATTTGACTTAATTGATCTTTATAATCGTCTAAATCAAACCCTTTACCTTTTTGAATTTTTTTTGCTAACTTCTCAGCCTTGTTTTTATCAACTTTGCGTTCAATCTCTTCAACTAAACTTAACGCATCGCCCATACCTAACAAGCGTGAAGCCACTCGATCAGGGTGGAAAGGCTCTAAAGCATCTATTTTTTCACCAACTCCTAAAAACTTAATCGGCTTACCTGTTATTTGACGAATAGATAAGGCAGCACCGCCTCTTGCATCACCATCTGTTTTAGTTAACACGACCCCCGTCAACGGCAACACATCATTAAATGCCTTTGCCGTATTTGCGGCATCTTGCCCGGTCATACTATCGACAACAAAAAGTGTTTCAGCAGGATTAGCAGCCATATGAACCTGACGAATTTCATTCATCATTTCATCATCCACATGTAAACGACCCGCCGTATCAACAATCAACACATCGCTAAATTCCTTTTTTGCTTGTGCAATTGCGTTATTGACAATATCAACTGGTTTTTGGTCGGCTGAACTTGGGTAAAAACCCGCCCCTACTTCTGTCGCTAATGTTTGTAGCTGATCAATTGCAGCAGGGCGATACACATCAGCACTAGCTACCATTACTGATTTTTTGTGGCGCTCCATTAACAGACGAGACAATTTAGCAACCGTTGTGGTTTTACCTGACCCTTGCAAACCAGCCATCAAAATGACGACCGGTGGAGTAGCCGACAGGTTTAATGACTCATTGCCATCGCCCATCGTTTTAACTAATTCGTCATTAACAATTTTGAGCAACGCTTGACCAGGTGACAGACTTTGCATCACCTCTTGACCTAACGCTTTTTGCTTAACTGTATAAGTAAAGGCTTTAACGACTGGAAGAGCGACATCTGCTTCCAACAAGGCCATTCTGACCTCGCGCATTGTGTCTTGAATATTGTCTTCTGTTAAACGCCCTTGCCCCCGGATATTTTTAAAGGTGGCATTAAGACGGTCTGTTAAGTTATCAAACATGATTATTACCTTAAAAATGTATTAGTGGTATTTTCGCACGTCTTTACGTCCTGTGCAGTTGATTTTATAGCTTAAAAGTCAGATAAAGAGATAATTTTGAACATCAGTACTTCTACCAAACGGTGCTTTATGACACACTATCGTTTATGCTTTTTTCCCTTACGATTTTTAATACCTTAACCGTTGTTAGCGCCCTTTTATACATTATTGGCGCCTGTCTTATTGTTGTTAATCTAAATAGCACAGAGCCTACGTTTAAGAGCCAACGTCAATGGGTCTTAATCTCTGCTATTTTAGCCATTGTTATACATACATCACTGGTTGCCCATAGCTATAGCGTCAACCAAATTATTGCCAACGATTTATTTAGCATGCTTTCATTGGTTTTTTTGGTGATCGGTTTATTATTTATTATCTCAGCAGCAAATCAATCTATAGAGACTCTATCGATTATTATTTTTCCTTTTTCTGCGCTCGCTGTTTTACTAAACTTTAATAATGCATCACCACCCTTACCAACTAGCAACCTAGATGGTGGTTTACAAGCGCACATCATTTTATCCGTTTTATCGTACAGCTTATTAACTGTTGCCGCGTTTCAATCCATTCTGCTTTCGCTTCAAGAAAAACAATTGCATAACCGTCACCCAAGTCGATTAATCAATTGTTTGCCGCCTATGCAACTGATGGAAAGCCTACTGTTTAGAACCATCTTTTTAGGTATGCTTTTGTTAACCTTTGCTCTTGCAAGTGGCTTTATTTTTCTTGATGATATTTTTGCCCAACATTTAGTTCATAAAACCTTCCTATCAATTATTGCTTGGGTTTTATTTGCCGCATTATTAGGTGGCCGATATTTTTTTGGCTGGCGTGGACAAAAGGCAGTTAAGTGGACCTATGGTGGTTACTTTGCTTTGATGTTAGCTTATTTTGGCAGTAAGTTCGTCTTACAAATGCTCTTAAATCAAGGTTAACGCGTCAGCTTTTCTTCCAATTCCAGCATCAAACCTTCACAAGCATCCTCAATCAAATCTAATACTCGCTCAAAACCATTTCCTTGACCATAATATGGGTCAGGCACTTCCTTAAGCGATGTGCGTGTTGCAAAGTCCAATATAAATTTAATCTTATGCCGGTGCTCTTTCGGGCACGATTCTAAAGTTAAATAGTAGTTATCTTTGTCTGCCACCAGCAAATAATCAAACTCTTCAAAATCATAATCATCTAACTGTCGTGCTTTTAAATCGTGCAAATCAATGCCACGTTCATGCGCCGCTTGTACTGACCTTGGATCAGGACTTTTACCGATGTGATAAGCATGCGTCCCAGCCGAGTCCACATGAATTGAATGCTGAAACCCTTTTGCCTTGACCATTTCTCGAAAAACACCATGAGCAGTCGGGGACCTGCAAATATTACCCATGCAAATAAAGAGTACTTTTATTGCTTCCATATCACCTTGAAAACTAATTAATCGTTTAAATTTATACAAATAGCGAAAACACATTGCTAACTAGTTACAAATTCAATCATTCTAATAAGCATGCCATTCGCTTTATATTAGCACTGAGATGGTCATCGACCAAAATTCACGACAGTTTACTTCTCAACCAGCAAATGAGTTACACATCAGCACGGTTTTGCGATTGATCTGGAACTACACGACAACATGCGTATACGGCTTATAAATTTGAACCTTTTTAGGCACTCAAGAGCTAGAAACAGCTCCACGTATAATATTATGCGTTGTTATTACACGCTCAATAAGGCATTAATTCTATCTAAATCAGCCTGTGTATCCACTCCAGCTTCAGGCACTTTCTCTACCGCAGGCACGATAATTCTCTCGCCTTGGTACAAAATCCTCAGCTGTTCAAGCGATTCAATTTGTTCAAGTGCACATACAGGCCATGTAATATAACGCCTCAAAAAGCCGGCGGTATAACTATAAATACCGATGTGTCTAAAATGCTCACCTTGGCCACTGCCTGCTTTAACAGGAAATGCATCACGATCCCAGGGAATAGGGGCTCGGCTAAAATACAGTGCATACCCCTTTGCATCACGAACCACTTTTACCGCATTCGGGTTAAAAACTTCTGCCAATTCAAAGATAGGGGCGCATAAACTAGCTACTTGAGCCACCTCTTGCTCCATTAACGCTATTGCAGCTCGCTTGATTAATTCTGGTGGGATTAGCGGTTCATCACCTTGGCAATTTACCACTACCGTGTCATCCTTCCATTGCAGTGTATTCGCGACTTCGGCTAAACGTTCTGTGCCACTGGTATGTTTTGCAGATGTCATCACCGCATTAAAGCCGGCTTGTTTAACACAGTCGACAATACGCTCATCATCCGTTGCCACGACAACTTCTTGCGCTCCCGCTAAGGAGGCCTTCTCGCAAACATGTAAGATCATCTCTTTTCCAGCTATCTTTAATAGTGGTTTGCCGGGCAGCCGAGATGAACCATAACGGGCAGGAATTACAACTTTAAAGGTATTCACCATTTCATGACCTCAGCGCGTCTGCCTCATCAGCGCTCAGCTCCCTCGCCTCATTAATCAACATAATCGGAATATCATCGCGGACCGTATAAGCAAGCCGGCACGGTATACACACTAATTCTTGTTCCTCTTGTACGTACACCAAACTCGACTTACAAGAGGGGCACGCCAATATTTCCAGTAGTTTCTTATCCATTTATTTTCTCTTTTATCAATGATAATAACGTTAAGCCAAAATTCTGTGTCATTTGCGCTTTGATTGGCACATACCAGTGTTTTCTAGTCGCCATATGCGTACATTTCACAGCATCTTTTTCGGTCATCAGCACCTGCTTTTCATCATTAAAGTTTATATCTTTTTCGGTGTACTTATAGTGATCTGGAAAAATATGTGGTTCAAAAGAAAGGTTAAATTTCTTTAAATGTGAAAAGAATCGAGAGGGGTTACCTAAACCCGCTATCGCGTGACATTCTGCTGCTCTAAAGCTCTGCAAATCAAGTCGTTCAGACTCATCCACTAGCATTACCGCCCCACTGCCATCTACCCTCAATGGGTATTCATGCTTATTTGCAAGCCCATTACAGACAATAAAATCAACTGATTCTAATCGCTCGACAGGTTCACGCAATGGCCCAGCGGGCAGTAAATAACGATTACCATAGCGACGCTCCCCATCAACTACGGCAATTTCAATATCTCGTTGCAATGCATAATGCTGAAGCCCATCATCTGAGATAATAATATCGCAGTGATGGTGGTCTATTAACGCTTGTGCGCTATCCGCTCGGCTAGGCCCTACCGCCACCGGGCATTGCGTTCGTCTTGCTAATATTTTTGCCTCATCACCGACCACTCTTGAGTCGCTGTCCTCTCGTACTTGCTGGGGCCAACTAGATGCGATACCACCATAACCACGACTAATAACGCCCGGCTTATAGCCAGCAGACTTTAACAGTTCGGCTACCCAAATCACGATAGGCGTTTTACCAGTTCCACCGACGGTAATATTACCGACCACAATAACCGGCACATTTAAACAAGTTGACCTTAACCAGCCTTTTTTATAGAGCCAAGCACGTAGCTTAACAATGACCCCAAACAACCATGATAATGGAACGAACAATAGGGCAACAGGGCGTTGCCCATACCACATACTATCAATAAACCGACTTATTTTATGACTCATAAAACGTTAAACTACGTTATTGCTTTGGCACAGGCTGGTTCGCCGCAAAAGTAATATTTACAAAACCTAACTGACCAGCGGCATCTAATACCGTAATCACCGATTGATGTGTCGCTTGACCATCTGCACTAATTAACAAAGGTGGGTTCTTTTGATCTCCCGCAGCCTGCTTTAATGCTTTCTTGATAGTCTCCAAGCCTGAGTTGACGAGCTCTTTGTCGTTAATAAAAAAACGACTTTTTGAATCAATACTGACCTCTAAGGTTTTAGTCGCTTGCTTTTGCTCACCAGAGGCTTGCGGTAATTCAATTTTTAACTGTGTTTCACGATCAAACGTTGTTGTGACCATGAAGAAGATCAATAATAAAAAAACGACATCTATTAGAGGGGTTAAATTAAGATCAAAACCTTCTCTGTTTTTACGCTTAAAATTCATCTGGTTTACTCACGTTCCCCGTGCATCATTTCAACCAACTTAAGCGCCTCACTTTCCATTTTTATCACCAACTCATCAACCTTACCCCTAAAATAGCGATAAAACATTAATGAAGGAATCGCCACAGACATCCCCGAAGCCGTTGTGATTAATGCTTGAGAAATACCCCCCGCCAATACAGTAGGGTCCCCCACACCATTTGCTGTAATAGCAGCAAAAACATTAATCATCCCGATAACGGTGCCTAATAGGCCTAATAAGGGTGTAATTGACGCAATTGTACCAAGAGAGTTTAAATACCTTTCAAGCTCGTGTGCTACTTGGCGCCCTACTTCTTCTATGCTTTCACGCATAATTTCGCGGCCATGAGATTGATTAATAATGCCCGCCGCTAAGACACGACCAAGGGGTGAGCTATTCGAGAGGCTTCTCACTTTGCTGTTATCCAACTGGTTAGCCTTATGTAAAGACCATACAGAAGAAACCAGTTCACGCGGGAGTATTTTCTCACTATTTAATGACCAGAAACGTTCACCAATTATCGCCAATGAAACAATTGAACACGCAATAATTGGAACCATTAACCAACCACCTGACATCAAAATTTCTAGCACAGCACCCTCAATTTTCAATAATTTAATTACGCTGTCATATTACTGTATTTTTAAACTCTATTCACCTTTACAACCCGTTAAAATTTTTTAATGTCTCCAATTCCAAAACTTAGCCGTTTGCTCTCTAACACTTTCTATTCGAGGACCTTGATGATTGTAGAAACGTACTATAATTGCACCATGACGAGCCGTATCTAATCGACGACTACCTTGTTTTTCATATCGCTCGATAACCTCCTGCTTTGGAAACCCAAACCGGTTTTTATAACCAACTGGAAACAAAACAACATCAGGATCAACAGCCTTTATAAATTTTTCACTAGAAGATGTAGTACTACCATGATGAGGGGCAATCATTACATCTGCTTTCAATTGATGCCCTTTATATTGCAACAATGAATATTCCGCGCTTTTTTCGATATCGCCAGTTAATAAAACGCTGCCATTTACTGAACTGACCTTTAACACGCAAGATGCATTATTCCCTTCAAATAAGTTATCCGCAGAAGGGTTTATAAATTCAAATAAAACACCATTCAAATGCCAACTGATAGTATTTTCACAATGCAAAGGGTTATACCCCTTAAATAGTTCAGGAACACTGGTATAAAGGCGATTAACATCAAAGGTATTTAAAACGGTTTGCGCGCCACCTGCGTGATCATTATCCCCATGGCTAATAATTAATTGTTTTATTTGTTTTGTTCTAACCGAATTCAAATATGGAACAAGAACTCGAGATGCCAAATCGCTCTTTTCGCTATATTTAGCGCCTGTGTCAAATACCAAGGTATTATCTGCGCTATGAACAACCGCCGATAAACCCTGACCCACATCCAGTAAAACCAGCTTAAACTCGCCATAAGCTAAACTTTTCTCATGTATTGGAAACAACACCGGCAAAAAAAGAACACATACTAAAGGCTTAGGAATAAAACCTTTAGGCATCAATAAAAACACAACACCCACCATTGCGGTAATACAGGCAAAAATGGATACCTCCGGCATCATTAAGGTTGAATAGTCTACTGAAGCGAGAGCCTCTAAAAACTGCCATAAAACATCTATTAACAACGCTGAAAACTTTAAGGCATAAGCACCTGCAGATGGGGCTATCAATGCGATTAACAACGCAATAATTAACATTGGAACAATAGCAAAACTTACAAACGGTATGGCAACAATATTAGCCAACGGCGCAACCAATGAAACTTCATGAAAAAAATACAGCACCAATGGCATCAAACCAATCGATACCCACCACTGGGCATACAATAACTGTTTTATAAAACCAACTTTTTCCATACGCCCTACCACAGCATGCAGAATGATAAAAACCGCGCAAAACGACAACCAAAAACCAACCGACATAGGCGCCAAAGGGTCGTAAATTAACACCGCCAGCAAAGCCATTGAAATCACATGGAAAGGATTGTAATGTCGTTGCCAAAAAACACCTCCCATTATCACCACCAACATAATGAGAGCTCTTTGCGTTGGAATAGAGAACCCCGCCAACGCTGCATACCCAGTTGCTGCTGCTATGCTTACAATAATCGCACAGCGAGTCGCGCTCCCACGTAGAGTTGGCAGTCTAAGTACAAACCAGCGAACAACGCCAAAAAATAAAGCACTTGCCAAACCAATATGCAAACCCGAGATAGCTATCAAATGGGAAGTCCCAGTTTGCCGAAAAACGCGCCACTCACCAGGCGTAATAGATTGCCTATCGCCCAACACTAAGGCATTGATAATACCGGCCTGTTGTTGCTCATTAAGCGCCTCCTCTAAATATTTTTTTAACGATTCTCGCCAGTAACCAATAGCCCAACGAGAAGCTTCACCCATCCGTTGATTGTTAGTGCTTTTTCGAACATAACCGGTTGCTCCTATTTGTTGCTGAAATAGCCATTTTTCAAAATCAAACCCATGTGGATTTATCAACCCATGCGGTCTTTTTAGCTTTACTAATAACTGCCACCTTTCAGCAGAGCGCACTTGTTTATCTAGGTTATACCAATTGAGTCTAATTTTTGTTGGGGAGGCAACGATATTAGCAGGGCTTAGCACCTTATCCACCTTAAACAAAAAGCCAGTTGAGCGATCGGTTTGTATTGGCAGGCCAATGACTTGGCCACTTATCAGTACTTCTTTAGACTCTAAGTCTCTTGGCAAACCATTATTGTTTATCCAAGCAGCGTACCCAGTAGCCATAACAAAACCAAACAATAAAAAACTCAACCATTTGGCCCACTTATATACCCCTAATGCAACAAAAAAGGCTAAAATTAAAATGTATATTGGTGGTAAGGCGATTAACAATTGCACCGGTAAAATGCCTATGCAAAAAAACAACGTCATTTGTTGAAATTTATTCATTTAGCCGCATCCATGCTCTGCTACACTTGGCTTGCTTGGTCAACTCACAAGCACCCATCGTTATGACTTTTCCACCCTTGATTATTAAGCCCAATCAAACAAAGGTATCTTAAATTTAAGCTGTTTTTATCGTCACATGCCAAAAAGATTCATTAAAAAATACTTCCCCAACAATACATCGATAAAGGAACACAAACACCTAAAGGTCTTTGGTAGCTTATTACATAATCAAAACTTGTGGCACCTTAACCGCCGCTCTTTTGCAGGGGCGATTGCGACAGGTCTATTTATTGCTTTTATTCCCTTACCCACACAAATGTTAATTGCCGCAGCGGCAGCCATTTTTTTACAGGTTAACCTACCGGTTTCTGTTGCCACCGTTTGGGTCAGTAACCCGGTCACCATGCCCCCTCTTTTTTATGCCGCATACTCGGTTGGTGCGACCCTTATGGAAGTACCAATAGAGGCCCATGAATTTTCATTTTCAGTAGCCTTTATTCTCGACACTTTGGGGGCTAGCTGGAAGCCTTTTTTACTTGGTTGTTTTATATTGGGTTCTGCAACATCTGCCGTCGGCTATGTTCTTGCTCGTATTATTTGGAGACTTGCTGTTATCAAAAAATGGTTAGCTCGTAAGCATTCCATCATCAAGCGTTAAAACCCTATCCATTTTATTTGCTAACTCATGATCATGTGTCACTAACAGCAAACTAATATTGAGGCGTTGATTCAACTCCAACATTAATTCATAAATTTGCTCGGCTGTTTTTTTATCCAAATTACCCGTTGGCTCATCTGCCAAGACACAAGCTGGTTGCGTAACTAACGCACGCGCAATAGCAACACGCTGCCGTTCACCACCAGACAATTCACCATAACGGTGCTTTATCCTACTTTCTAAGCCTACCTGCTTGAGCATCTCGTCTGCTTTTTCTTGGGCAAGTGCAACACTCTCGCCACCTATCAACAAAGGCATCGCCACATTTTCCAAGGCACTAAACTCTGCCAGCAAATGATGAAACTGATACACAAACCCTAAACATTTATTTCTTAATGATGAACGCTCCACTTCTGTGAGTGTGGTCAGGTTTACGCCATTCATCATCACTTCACCTGAGGTCGGTTGATCTAGCCCCCCTAACAAATGCAACAAGGTGCTTTTACCCGAGCCGGACGACCCCATAATAGCAACTCGATCGCCCTGCTTTAGGCTTAAATCAATCCCTTTGAGCACAGGTACAATCAGGTCTTTTTCACCAAACGTTTTGGTCAGTCCTGAACAACTTAAAAAAACGTCATTATTCATACCGTAATGCCTCCGCAGGGTTCACTCGTGACGCCTGCCAAGCAGGGTAAAGCGTTGAAACAAAAGATAATAAAAATGAATACGTCGCTATGGTGGTCACATCCGACCAAACTAATTTTGACGGTAACTCACTAATGTAATAGATATCAGCGGGTAAGAACTGAACATGAAAGAATTGCTCAATGGTATGCACGATCATTTCAACATTTAACGCCAAACCAACACCTGCAGCCACGCCAACAAGGGTGCCAATCAGACCAATTAATGTACCTTGAACCATAAACACACCCATCACAGAGCGAGGTGTTAACCCCAGTGTTCTTAAAATGGCAATTTCAGACTGTTTATCCGTGACGACCATTACTAACGTCGACACAATATTAAATGCCGCAACAGCGACAATTAACATCAATATGATAAACATCACGCGCTTTTCAGTTTTAATCGCCTTAAAGAAATTACTGTGTTCCATCGTCCAATTAGAAATACTGTAATTCGGTGTCAGTGTTTGCGCAATTTTGCCGGTTACAACAGGCGCTTGAAACAGGTCATGCAACTTCACCCTAACCCCTGTCACGCCTTTGTTTAAACGTAACAGTTTTGAACCATCATCAAGATGAATAAAGGCTAAATTTCGATCGTACTCATACATGCCCACTTCAAACTCACCGACAACCGTAAAGCGACGCAATCTAGGCAATATACCTGCTGG
Organism: Cycloclasticus sp.; assembly: GCF_019090545.1. Taxonomy (NCBI): domain Bacteria; kingdom Pseudomonadati; phylum Pseudomonadota; class Gammaproteobacteria; order Thiotrichales; family Piscirickettsiaceae; genus Cycloclasticus; species Cycloclasticus sp. The sequence continues at coordinate 23,436 of NZ_JAHRVT010000053.1, forward strand.
CGTTGGCGTAACTTGTGGTGTGATGACAGTCACTTTATCACCCACACCCACACGTAAATAACGAGCTAATTCCGACCCAAGGACTATACCAAACTCCTTTGGTTTTAATAATTCCAAACGACCTTCAACCATTTTCTGGTTAATATCAGACACTTGATCTTCTTGCCCGGGTAACACACCCCTTAACAAGCTACCGCTGACTCGTTGATTAGCACTTAACATTACTTCCGCTCTTACAAATGGTGCCCAGCCAGCCACATCATCAGTTTCACTTAATGTATCACCTAAGACTTGCCAGTCTTGCAATGCATTGTAGTATTCAGAAATGGTAACATGGGACGCCATCCCTAAAATCTTTTCACGTAATTGCGCCTCAAACCCGTTCATCACCGATAGTACTGTAATTAGCGCCATCACACCTAGCGCGACACCCAGCATAGATGTCATGCTAATAAACGATATAAACCCCGAACGTTGTTTTGCTCGTGTATAACGCAGGCCAATAAAAATTTCGAGTGGTTTAAACATAGGTGCGAATTAGATCATATATTTAATTTGTAAACCTAACTTACTGTCTAGAGAATTATCAACATTTCATCAAGAGGTGATATATTAATGCTGGAAAACATATAGGGATATCAACATGACGTTTAAAAAAATCATTTTAGCCAGCATTTTTTGTTTCACACCATTGATCACTCATGCTGACGTTTTACTTATTGACGTGATTAACAAGGAACCAGCGAACACGCCAGCCGGCTTATTGAGACCCAAAAATGGGCAATCAATGGATACCGTGATCTCTCAATTTGGCAACCCCATAAGAATATACCCTACTGTTGGCGAACCACCGATTACCCGATGGCAATATGTCAAATTTTCTGTTTATTTTGAACACAACCTTGTTATTCATAGTGTTGTTAACAAGCCCAAAAAAGCACTTTAAAATAATCGGCAAAGGCTAAAGTCAGTTATAAATCAATTACCTATATTGTAATTTGACTTTACACCTGCACGGAAAAACCTTCATAAAGCATATAACCACTGTGGTCTCACCGTCTTTGCTTTAGATTAAGGTGCTCAATAACAACCCTTATTCTTATTAGACACACAGCCCTACTCTATACATTACACACAAGCTAACCATCCACTAACTGGCTGGCATGATCAAAAGGCACTGTCTCAACCAGTCAACCTAACTATTTCCACTTAGCGCTTTATTTAAGCCAAATGAAATACACCCCTTGTTTTGTTTATGAGAAAATAATTCTTTTATTTTTTCCATTTTTTACGTCTACTCAGCTATGCCAAACCTACCTACAAAATCCACACAATCCATTTCTTGGGGAAAATTCGAAGGATGCTCTGATGCCTTAACCATCGCAAACGCAGGAATGGAGTCGGAGCAATTACTGGTGGTTATTTGTTCAGATACCCAATCGGCACTGAGATTAGAACGAGAAGTTCCTTTTTTTCTAACCACGCCTTTGCCGGTTATTTATTTTCCAGACTGGGAAGTCTTACCTTATGATAGCTTTTCTCCTCTAGGCGAAATTATTTCTGAAAGGCTAGCGACTTTATACAAACTGCAAAGCCTAAATAAAGGCATACTCATTGTCACCACCGCTTGCTTACTACAACGGCTAGCGCCACGTGATCAACTTTTAAATGAGTGCTTTTCACTCTCAACAGGTCAACAATTCAATATTGAAAAAACCTGCCTAAATCTAGATAAATTAGGCTACCAGAATGTGCACTCTGTTCATGAATATGGTGAATACTCCGTTCGAGGGGCTATTTTAGACATGTTCCCAATGGGCAGCAAAAAGCCCTATAGAATTGATTTGTTTGATGATGAAGTAGAGTCCATCCGTACGTTTGACACCGAAACCCAACGCTCCATTGATAAAGTTGACTCCATTCAACTATTTCCCGCAAGAGAGTTCCCTATTAATGACAAAAGCATTCAACTTTTCCGCCAACAATTTAGAGACCAGTTCCCAAATGTATCTGATAAGAACACCTTATATCAACAAGTCTCTAAAGGTAATATCCCTAATGGTATAGAAAACTATTTGCCCTTATTTGTAGAACATACCGAATCATTTTTTGATTACATCCCGAAGGCCACTCTCATATTGCACGGTGATATCTTAGCTGCTGGAGAAACATTTGCCACACAGGTCATTGAGCGATTTCAACACAGGCAACGTGATATTGATCGCCCGGCATTACGCCCAGAATTACTGTTTCACGACTTAGAGAGCCTGCAACAAAGAATGGCCAACTACCCCTCTGCTTCATTACAAAGTGACATCCATGAAACAGAAAAAACAGCCTTAATCAATACCGATAAAAATGACCAGGCACACCCTTTATTAGACTTATTAAACAAACAAAAACATAAAACTTTGTTTGTTGCGGAGTCTGCGGGGCATCGTGAATCAATGCGTCAGCAACTACAAAAACTAAATGTACGCCCTACCCTCGTTGAAGATTGGGCGACGTTTGTTCAAAACGATGTATCCCCCTGCATTGTCGTTGCACCGATAGATGAAGGCCTTAGCTCCTCTACCGTCAGCATCATTACGGAAAACAACCTATTAGGCACACGTGTTCAACAACGTAGACGCAGACGGTCCTCCTCTAACCAACGACTTGAAAATGTATTTAACAGCTTAGCCGACCTTGAAATCGGCTCCCCTGTTGTTCACCAAGAACATGGTGTTGGTCGATACATCGGCTTGAAGCACTTAGTTGTAGACGAGATTGAAACCGAATTTTTAACCTTAGAATATGCCAATAGCGATAAACTCTATGTGCCTGTTTCATCGCTTAATTTAATTGGTCGATACATGGGCACCCAAGGGGATAGCGCCCCATTACACCGATTGGGTAGTGATCAGTGGGAAAAAGCACGCAAAAAAGCACTGAAACGTGCACGCGATGTCGCCGCAGAATTATTAGACATCCATGCTCGACGCGCCGCCAAACCTGGCCGCCCAATGGTTACTGAATCAACCGAGTACGATAACTTTGCCCGTGCATTTCCGTTCGAAGAAACCGAAGATCAAGCAACCGCTATTGAACAAACACTACATGACATGAGCCTTGCTAAACCAATGGACCGTGTTGTTTGTGGTGATGTGGGGTTTGGTAAAACAGAAGTGGCTATGCGCGCGGCCTTCACCTGTGCCAATAATCACTACCAAACTGCCGTTTTAGTGCCAACCACCTTACTTGCTCAACAGCATTATCAGAATTTTTCCGACCGTTTTGCCGATTGGCCCATTCGCATTGAAGTACTTTCACGGTTTGTCAGCAGCAAAAAGCAAAATCAAATTATTGCTGATACCGCCGAAGGGAAAGTTGATATTCTTATTGGTACCCATAAATTATTACAAAAATCATTAACCTACAAAAACCTTGGTTTAGTGATTATTGATGAAGAACAACGCTTTGGCGTGCGCCATAAAGAATATTTAAAATCCATGCGCTCTGAAGTGGACATGCTTACACTCACCGCTACCCCAATACCCAGAACACTTAATCAAGCCATGTCTGGATTACGCGATATTTCCATCATTGCAACACCACCACCGAATAGACATGCTATCGAAACCTTTGTATCTGAATGGAATAGTGGACTGATTCAAGAGGCCTGCCAACGTGAGATAAGACGCGGCGGTCAACTGTTCGTTCTCCATAACGACATTGCTACAATGGATAGGGTTATTCGTGACATTGAAGAACTAGTACCCGACGCCAATATTCGAAAAGCACACGGGCAAATGCGTGAAAGCGAATTAGAGCATATCATGCTCGACTTTTATCACGCCCGATTTAACGTACTGGTGTCTACGACGATTATCGAAAATGGTATTGATTTACCCAATGCCAATACCATTATTATTAACCGCGCCGATAAACTCGGTTTATCTCAATTGCATCAATTAAGAGGTCGGGTTGGCCGCTCTCATCATCGTGCATACGCATACATGATCGTACCGCCAGAAGGTGTTATGACTAAAGATGCAAAAAAACGTATTGATGCAATCCAAAGCAGTGCCGACCTAGGTGCTGGCTTTACCTTATCAACGCACGATATGGAGATTCGTGGTGCGGGTGAGTTATTGGGCGACAACCAAAGTGGGGAAATCCAAGAAATTGGCTTTACCTTATATACCGAGTTACTGGATAACGCAGTAGCCGCAATAAAATCAGGTAAGCAACCAGAACTTGAAGAACGTATCGAAACAGGACCAGAAATAGACCTGTCTGCCAGCGCATTAATCCCCGATGATTATTTACCGGACGTTCACACACGTCTTGTGTTGTACAAACGAATTGCTAGTGCAGATGATGCAGAAGAACTAAGGGACTTACAAGTCGAGATGATAGATCGTTTTGGCCTTCTACCAGACAGCACAAAATGCCTCTTTGGTATCAGCGAGATAAAACAACAGGCTAAACGTATTGGTATTGATAAAATTGATTTTGCCAAATCCAATGGGCGATTAATATTTTCAAATGCCCCATCGATAGACCCTGCAAAAATAATTGAATTGATCCAAACACAACCACAAATTTTTAAATTGGATGGACCTCAAAAATTACGTTTTAGTAAAAAACTTAATACCACTGAAGAGAAAGTTGAGTTTATACTCGACCTCATTAACTCTATCGCATTGAGCAAGTAATAAACATGACAGCAACACGATTATTTTCATATGCTTTAATTCTTATTGTGCTTTCATACAACATTCAGGCGTTTGCCGACAATGAAAGCTCATCTCAGCCAAGCACTTGGTACAGTATTGAGTACCTCATTTTCGAAAACAAATCATTGAGTAACCAAACGTTAGAGCCTTGGACAAGCGCAGCCTTCAAAATACCTGACAATGCCATCAGGCTGAGCAATGTATCTAGCAATACAGCCTTTAAGCCTTTAGCACCCAACCAACAACAACTTTACGGCGTTTATAATCGGTTAGAAAAGCTATCCTCATATACACCCATCGCTCATGCGGGGTGGGTTCAACCACTTCAACAAAAAGGCGAGCGGAAGCCTGTACAAATTAGCCACCAAACTGGGCCTTTACAACTTGAGGGGACACTTACTTTTCACCGTGGACGGTTTTTACACCTAGACATTGATTTGCAGTTGAGTGAGATGAACTCGTTAGCGATAACTCAAACCAATCTTTCACAACGTTTTCATGAACCTGTTACCTTATACCGATTAACAGAAACTCGGCGAATAAAAACGGATGAATCACACTATTTTGATCATCCGCGTTTTGGTATTTTGGCTATTGTGAAAAAAATTGACTCGCCTAATTAACCCACTCAACAAAAGTTAACTGATACAGCTAGCTCACATAGGCTAATTTAACCGCATTATATTCATCTACAATGCTGTCAATCGCCGATTGTTCAAAAGGCCTCAAACCGCTGACCACCATATCTTTTGTACCATGCCCTATGGCTTGACCATCCACAAACAAATTAAATTCAAGCTTCACACTGCCTTTTTTACCATCAACACGCATCGACGCACCAGAAAACTCGAGATCCAATGAACCTTCTAGAAACGAATGAATTTCAATGACCATATCTTTATAAATAATTAATGGCCGAGCAGGGTTAATCATCACCCCTTTCTTTTGCATTAAATCGATAAGTATTTCTGGAAATGTTCGACCTGAGAATTGAACATATTTCTCAATCAAACTCGAAATAAACTTATCGTTGTTGCTCTGTTCCCCAGAACACTGAACCGTCATCATCGACTTATTATTTTGATCAGACAAAATAAACTGCTCACTCAGCTTCTCAGGCAAAGTAACAACCGTTTGCTCGGTCACCATGCTTTCAAAGCTAAAACGCATTGATTGGCTAACACCTAATTCCGTTAACGCTACCGCAAATAATAAATCCCCTGGTACACAAAATCGTTTTGTCTCAACATCATGCAATGGGTTAAAGTCACCAGCTACTGATTTAGCAAAAAGGCTGGCTTGCTGCCTTGTAAAACTAACTTTTTGATCGTCTATTTTATAAAACTTTTTTATATCCATGATTATGATTTTTCGTTAAGACCAACAGAATTATACGTTATTCATCCACTTTCATTTCATATACCAGCACTTTCAATAAATGCTCCACTTTGATCATGCCCGCTTCTGCATGGCCTTCTATGTCTCGCATACTAATTTCACCACCTTCTAAACCTGCCGCCCAATTAACCACCAAAGCACAGCAGGCATAATTTAGTGCCAACTCTCTAGCTAACGCTGCTTCAGGCATGCCTGTCATACCAACTAAATCACAACCATCGCGCTCTAATTTTATTATTTCGGCTGCCGTTTCTAACCTTGGGCCTTGCATACAAGCGTAAACAGCTTTGTCGAAAACAGCGATTTCCGCTTTATACATTGCGCGCTTTATTTTTTTTCTCAGCTCCACCGAATACGGGGTTGTAAAATCTATGTGAGTAACGTGCTCTAGATCATCCTCAAAGTACGTTGAGGCTCGCCCCCATGTATAGTCAATTAACTGATCTGGCAGAACAAGACTTGCGGGTGGCATTGATCGATTAATACCGCCAACAGCAGCGATTGCAACAACATCCGTTACACCCACTTCTTTCAAGGCCCACATATTTGCCCGGTAATTAATTCTGTGTGGTGGAATATTATGACCATACCCATGACGTGCCATAAACACAATATCAACGCCATTTAATTCACCAAAAGTGATCGGTGATGAAGGTTCACCATAGGGGGTTTTAACCACTCGCTTACGGACACGCTCCAAATTAACAAGTTTGCTTAAACCAGTGCCGCCAATAATCGCTAGCTTTGACATACTAGTTCCTCAATATTTTCTGGGCAGGCATATAAACCATTTATGTTTCTTAGGTAGCCTTTGTAATCCATGCCTAAACCAAACAAATATTGCTTACCACTATGGTAGCCAACAAAATCAGCCCGCAAGGGCTTTTTCTTGTTTAAATCTTTATCCACTAAAACAGCTGTATAACAAGAGACAGCACCTTGTTCCTCGCAATACGCTTTTATATGCGCCATTGTGATACCTTCATCCAACACATCATCAACAATAATAACTGTTCGACCTTGTATCGGCGTGGCGGGAAGTTGTTTCCACTCAAGTTGCCCCCCAACCAGATCACGGTGGTAACGTGTCACATGGATATAATCAACTTCTAATGCGAAATCCAATTTAGGTATTAAGCTACCAACGGCTACAATTGCACCGGTCATAACGCAAAGAATAAGTGGGTTCTTATCCCCACATTCTTCAGTAATTTCAACGGCCAGTGCATTGTACATCTGCTCTACAGCTGCGCCATCCAACAAACAGATACTGTTTTTCTTTACCCACTCTATTTCTGTTAAAGGCATCATCAGCTTAGTTAAACCCATCAATGATCTTTCGGCATTGTTGCCACTTTAAAGAACCTTGAAGATGGCCTTCAGGAAGCCTTGTTGTCGGTCGCATTTTTTTTAACCTTTCGATAGAGTTAGTGTTTATTTCAACACCATTTAAGTGATCAATAACCTGTTCGGCTGCGGTTCGATCATTACAGATAAGTGCCATATCGCCACCCGCCTTTAACGCCTGCTGCGCTCGTTGCCCAATATCACCAACTACACTAGCACCCTGCATGGTCAGGTCATCACTGAATATAGCACCTTGAAAGCCTAATTGCTGACGCAAAATAGTTTGCAACCAAAACTCAGAAAAACCGGCTGGCATTTCATCAACCTGTTGATAAATCACATGCGCCGGCATAATCCCTTTCATTCCTGCTTGTATGAGCTGCCTAAAGGGGTACACATCATCTTGTAAAATGTCTTCTAATGATCGCTCATCAATTGGAATCGCAACATGAGAATCAGGTGCTACTGCACCATGCCCAGGAAAATGCTTACCGATGCTTGCCATGCCTGCTTCAGCCAGCCCTTGCTGGAATGCTTCAGCCACCTCAGCAACGATTTTTTTATCACTCGAAAACGCACGATCGCCTATAACATCGCTGCAAGCGTAATCAATATCCAGCACTGGTGCAAAACTAAAATCAACTCCCACCTGCCTCAATTCCATTGCCATTAACCAAGCCACTTGCCGCGCATAATTGAGAGCATTTTCCTTATCTTCCTGATAGCACTCACCTAACATTTGCATACAAGGGATGGGGGTAAACCCCTCTTTAAAGCGCTGCACTCGCCCACCTTCGTGATCAACAGCTAGCAACAACGGCTCTGCTCTTAAACGATGAATTTCATCACAAAGCACTGAGACTTGTTCAATACTGTCATAATTCCTTGAAAAAAGGATAACACCGCCCACTAGAGGGTGTTTAAGAACCTCTCGATCAACGGCCGATAATTCCACACTGTCAATATCAATCATTAAAGGCCCAAGGGGCATAGGCGATTTCATTTTTTTAGTCTATCCTTATCAATATAATTTTCTTAAATCAAACACATCGTTATTTGGAGCTGTTATGCGTTTTGTTGCTTTACTTTTAGGCCTTATGTTTATTTCCCCCTTCACTGTTGCCAATGAGGAAACTTCTGCAGAAGCCATCTATCTACCGCTGACACCTCAGTTCACTGTAAACCTATTGGGCGACAATCATTATTTGCGCACCAGTATTCAATTACAACTACGTAACGATGAAATAAAAGAGTCGATAGAGGCTCATAACCCTGCTATTCGCCACGCACTTATTGTATTGCTAAGCAATAATTATGTGGAAAATATTTCCAGCGGCAGCGATAAAATAGAATTACAAAACCGAGCAGTGCAAGTTCTAAACACCACACTAAAAAAATACGCTAAAAAAGAAGGCGTAGAAGCTGTCTTTTTTACTGAGTTTGTTTCTCAATAAACTATTCATTAATTAACACACTAGACCCAACCGATACCCGATCAAAAAGCTCAATAACATCTGTATTTAACATTCGAATACATCCATGTGACGAGGGTGTAGAGGTCACCAGTTCATCAGGTGCACCATGAATATAAATATAACGCCGCATCGTATCAACCTGACCTAAACGATTTTTGCCTTTTTCTAAACCAGACAGCCACAAAATTCTAGTCAATATCCAGTCTCTATTCGGCTGGCTTTTTGCAAAGCCATGTTGGTAAATTTCACCTGTAAAACGGCGACCTACAAACACACTGCCTGACAACTGACCAGCACCTATTTTTGCGCGAATGATATGTTTCCCTCGTGGGGTACACTCACTGCCAAACAGTTCACCGGCACCATTTTTTGCGGTGCATACCGGATAGGACTTAATCAATCGATCACTATCATATAACGCTAATAACTGATCGCTAATACTGATTATTATGTTCAGTTTAGGGCGATTCATTTATTTTTCAAATAACGCGATCGATTCGACATGCGAGGTATGCGGAAACATATCCATGACACCGGCCTTTTTTAATGTATAGCCTAATTCATTCACTAAAATAGCTGAATCACGTGCAAGCGTAGATGGGTTACAAGACACATAAAGCACCTGTTCAGCGCCCCACTTTGGCAAATAAGGTAGGATTTCTTTTGCGCCTAAACGAGGTGGGTCAATTAATACTTTATTGTATTTTTTCTTCGTCCAAGGTTCCTCAGCGACAGCTTCCATTAGATTAGCGGTATAAAAATCCACGTTGTCCAAGCCATTCTTATCGGCATTTTGTTTTGCCCGTATAATCAGCTCATCACTGCCTTCAACACCGGTTACATGACCTGCCACTCGAGCCATTGGTAGCGTAAAGTTTCCTAAACCACAAAATAGATCAAGCACGTTATCATTTTCATTTAACGCTAGTGTTTCTAGCGCTCTATTAATCATAGAGCGATTAATATCAACATTAACTTGAACAAAGTCGCTAGGGCCAAAGAACAAACTTACATTATTCGGCAATTGGTAACTGAGCGGTGCTTTTTCACCGCTTAATGGGACAATGGTATCTGGGCCTTTGGATTGGGTATAAATATCTACATCAGCAGACACTTCAAAACGTTTTAATACCGCTATATCCTCTTCACTTAACGACTCGAGAATTCTAAAAACTAATGCTGTTCGGCTATCGCAAATAGACACTTCGATCTGCGGAATTTTATCTTTAATCGATAAGTTACCAATCAACGATGACAAATCCTTTAGGCGTTGCCCAACTGAGGGATGTAACACCTCACATTTTTCAATTTCAGCCAAAAAAGGGCTGGCTTTTTCTCTAAACCCTACCAGCACTCGGCCTTTTTTTACGACATCTTTCACGCCTAAACGCGCCCGGTGACGATAACCCCAAAAAGGCCCTGTTAACGCAGGCCATAACTCAACATCTTCGAGTTTAGCTATGCTTTTAAACTGATCGAGCAAAATGCCTTGCTTGGCAAGAATTTGTTTCTCAGGATCAAGGTGTTGAAAACTACAGCCACCACAAATACTGTAATGCTGGCAGCCCGGCTCAACACGGTCGTCAGATGCTTTTAACACCTCAGTAACACGGCCTTCGGCAAAATCTTTTTTCTTTTTACTGTATTCAAAAACAACGTCTTCGCCTGGTAGCGCACCTGCGATAAAAACCGCCTTATCATCTACATGTGCCACACCGCGACCATCGTGGGCTAACGATTCTATTGTTGCTGTTGCCGTTTCAGGCGGTAAGTTCTTTCTTCTATTTCTACGTCTAGCCATGTTGCTTTTAAAACCATCTTTCTATGTTAAATTAAATAAGCATTACATTTTAAACGTTAAACAAAATTTAATCCGGAAAAACTCCTGTCGAAATATACCGGTCACCTCTGTCACAAATAACAACAACAATTGTTGCATGGCTTAAACGCTTTGAAAGCTCTAAAGCAACATGAGTGGCCCCACCAGACGAGACACCACAAAAAATGCCTTCTCGCTGCGCTAAGGCTCGCATTGTCTGTTCGGCTTGCTGCTGATTAACTTCAAGAATGTCGTCAACACGTGAACGATCATAAATTTTTGGCAAATACTCTTCAGGCCAACGGCGGATTCCTGGAATTTTAGAATCACCTTCCGGCTGAACACCAATCACCTGAATATCATTATTTTTTTCTTTTAAGTACATTGAGGTACCCATAATCGTTCCGGTCGTCCCCATTGAACTAATAAAGTGGGTTACCTCTCCTGACGTGTCGCGCCAAATTTCAGGTCCCGTGCCGTTATAGTGCGATAAAGGGTTATCTGGGTTAGCAAATTGATCCAAAATCGTGCCTTTGCCCTGCTGCTCCATCTGCCTTGCTAGATCGATCGCCGCCTCCATACTGCCAGCGGCCGGTGTTAAAACAATATCGGCCCCGTAAGCCTTCATTGATGCACGCCGTTCTGCACTCATGTTATCTGGCATGATGAGTGTCATTTTGTAGCCTTTAATAGCCGCAGCCATTGCCAAAGCGATGCCTGTGTTTCCGCTAGTCGCTTCAATCAAACGGTCTCCAGGCTTAATATCACCACGTAACTCCGCTTGTTGAATCATGTTAATGGCAGGCCTATCTTTAACAGAGCCTGCTGGGTTATTACCCTCAAGCTTCAACAAAATAGTATTTGTTGTTGAGTCCATCCGCTGTAACCTGACGAGCGGCGTGTTTCCAACAAAATCTTCAATGGTTGGGTAAGTCATTTACTCTCTTTAAAACAAAAATTGGCACAGAAGACTATCATACCTTTACGACATAGCTAATAATTTTGAGTTATGTCCTTAAGGCCATCGACTTATGCTAAAATTTTTTTAAAAATTACATAAAAAAATAGTTGCCTAATGAAGATAGTTAAAAGCCCCCTTTTTGCTAGAAAAAATCTCTTATTCGCTTTTTATATTGCCTTCATCACACCTTTTGCCGTTGCAAATGAGATAAACGATTTATCTTTTTTTAATACCGAGATTCCTATTGTCTTATCTGCCACTCGGTTAGCACAACCACAAACCGAAGCACCGGCAACGATCACCATCATTGACCGTCAACTGATCAAACTATCGGGGGCAAAAGCCATTCCCGAATTATTTAGATTAGTACCCGGCTTTCATGTTGCTCACTTTCGTGGCAATGAACCTGTTGTTGCTTATCAGGGGCTTAGTGGTGAATTCCCCCAAGGCGTTCAAGTATTAATTGATGGGCGCTCTGTTTATAGTCCCCTTTTTGGTGGTGTTGACTGGTCAAATCTTCCTATCATGATGGAAGATATTGAAAGAATTGAAGTTATCCGTGGTCCGAACGGCTCCTCCTTTGGTTCGAATGCATTCCAAGCAGTCATCAATATCACCACATCACATGCGGTGCAAACAAATGATTTTCAAGTTAAAAGCACGCTCGGTGAAAGGGGCTATCAACGCACGCTCCTAACTGGTAGCCATTCCTTTGGAGATATCGACGTTAGACTCTCCGCTTCACACATTGATGATAACGGCTACGCCAATAATGATGACGATAGCCGTCATGACTCGCTGACCGGGCGATTGGATTACCAAATTACTCATCTCGATAGCTTGCAATTGAATTTCGGTATCATCAATACCTTAAGGGAAACACATACACCTGGCACTTTATTAGATCCTTTTGACCCACCTAGAAACACTGATGACTCGCAGCATTCAATTCATGCTAAATGGGATCATTCAACACCTGATGATCAACTGTTTATTACTCAAGCTTCCTATACCAGACACCTACACAAAGACAAATTTACAACTTTCTTTGATGCCAACAATATAGGTTTAGGCTTTATGGGGAGCTCCGTTAGTCGTCTCGACTTCACCGAGTACTTTGATCGATATGATATGGAATTTGAGCATCAATTTCATTTTAATGATCAAGTTCGCGTTTCTTGGGGCCTTGGCAGTAGAATCGATCGTGTCTATTTACCTCTTTTACAAAACTCTACACAGAAACTTGATAATTCTATTCAGCGCATCTTTAGTAATGTTGAGTGGCGCCCCGAACATAATTTAATTATCAACATGGGCGCACTTTGGGAGCATTCTCAATTATCAGGTGATGATCTGTCACCACGGTTGGCAGTAAACTACCTGCTAACGCCTTCACAAAGTATTAGGTTTTCTGCCTCTCATTCCATTAGAGCTCCAGTCTTAGTTGAAAATAATTTAAATGCCGATGCGTCAATAGAGTCTATTAGCATACCGGGGCTGGTATTGAATCAACCTTTATTACGAACCAAAGCTGGGCTTGACCCTGAAACAGTAGACTCACTCGAAGCAGGCTACCATGGTTTGTTTTTTAATAATGCACTCACCGTAGACCTTAAGTTATTTAGAAATGAGTACGACAACCTGATTGACGTAAAGGGCCTAGCAACTGACGCGACCCTGTCACTATTTGGCATCCCTATAGCTACCGCTGACCTTGGCACCAAAGTTCAAACAGTCGACAACCTGCATTATGCAAATATAAACGGCTATGAAATTGAACTGAACTATCGACCCGATGCAAATAACTTAGTTCACCTAGGGAGAAGTGGTTCCACTAATTAGGACAACCTGCTTAGGAGTTATTTTCCCAGTTAATCATGCCGCGATTAACGGCATGATGGTTTCATAATA
>NZ_JAHRVT010000054.1:0-2613 GCF_019090545.1 Cycloclasticus sp.
CTTTCGGTATAGCATCACGTGGAAATTCCACGTCAACAACCGCGCCAATAATTTGAACGATAACACCTGAGCTCATATCAGTTCCTCAATATTCTTAATTTAAAATTTTTCTATACCGCTGCTGCACCAGCAACGATTTCCGATAGTTCTTGTGTAATTGCTGCTTGCCTTGCTTTGTTATAAATCAGCTGCAATTCATCAATTAATGTACCTGCGTTGTCGGATGCACTTTTCATAGCAACCATTCGAGCTGCTTGTTCACAAGCATTATTTTCTAATAGCCCTTGGTATACCAGCGATTCGATGTATCTAACCAATAATTGATCCAATACTTCTTTTGCATCTGGTTCATAGATATAGTCCCAATGATGTGTAAGTTCATCATCTAACTCTTCTGTGTATACAGGCAGTAGCTGAGTGATTTCTGGTGTTTGAGTCATTGTGTTTACATAGTCATTATGCGCTATATAAAAACGATCAATATTACCTTCGTCATATTCATCTAACATGCTTTTAACAACACCAATGATGTCTTCTAACGATGGTGTCTCACCGATATGGGTCACAGAGCCAAGAACGTTACCACCTAACCGGCCTAAAAACCCTTCGCCTTTTGAGCCGATTGATGCCATAACAACATCAACACCTTCTTCATCCCAGGTTTTCAGCTGACCTACAAACTTACGAAATAAATTTGAGTTCAAACCACCACATAATCCACGATCACTGCTGATTAATATGATGCCAACGCGCTTACATTCTCTATCTGCCAAATAAGGGTGCTTATATTCGGTTCTAGCCTGAGCCAAATGACGTATAACCTGCCCTATTTTTTTAGCATATGGACGAGCCGCAAAAACACGCTCTTGTGTTTTACGCATTTTACTTGCGGCGACCATTTCCATTGCGCGTGTTATTTTTTGTGTACTTTGAACACTCGCAATCTTGGTCTTAATTTCTTTTCCAACTGCCATCGCTTTTCTCGCTTACCAGGTTTGTGTGTTTACAAACTCTTCGATAGAAGACTTCAAGTCAGCAATAATCTCATCGTTATAGTGACCTTTATCACCAATTGCTGCAACAAGATCAGCCTTTTCTCTTTCCATAAAACCATGAAGAGCTGCTTCAAAATCTAGTACTTTATCAACATCAACTGCGTCAATAAAACCTTCATTAGCTGCAAACAATGAAATCGACATTTGAGGCACACTTAATGGCGCATACTGATTTTGTTTCATCAATTCAGTCACACGAATTCCACGATCAATTTGCGCTTTAGTCGCCGCATCAAGATCTGATGCAAACTGTGCAAAGGCTGCCAATTCACGATACTGAGCCAAATCAAGACGTGTACCACCGCCTAGCTTCTTAACTGATTTAGTTTGCGCTGCGCCGCCCACACGAGAGACAGACAAGCCAGCATTAACCGCTGGTCTAATACCCGCATTAAATAAATCTGTTTCTAAGAAAATTTGACCATCAGTAATAGAAATAACGTTGGTAGGAACAAATGCAGAAACGTCACCAGCTTGAGTTTCAATAATAGGTAAGGCGGTTAATGAGCCTGTTTTACCTTTAACTTTACCATCTGTTAGTCTCTCAACTTCTTCAACATTAATTCTAGCTGCACGCTCTAATAGTCTAGAGTGAAGATAAAAGACATCTCCTGGGTATGCTTCACGTCCTGGTGGACGACGAAGTAATAATGAAATTTGACGATACGCCCATGCTTGTTTTGTTAAATCATCATAAATGATTAACGCATCTTCGCCCTTATCACGGAAATACTCGCCCATTGCACAACCAGCGTATGGTGCAATAAATTGTAGTGCTGGCGAATCAGCTGCACCCGCATTGACCACAATTGTGTGATCCATCGCGCCATGCTCTTCAAGTTTTCTAACAACATTTGCAATTGAAGACTGTTTTTGTCCAATCGCAACATAGATACACTTAATACCTGTGCCTTTTTGATTGATAATTGCATCAATAGCGATGGCTGTTTTTCCAGTTTGTCTGTCACCGATAATTAATTCACGTTGGCCACGACCTAATGGAATCATTGCATCAATTGATTTCAAACCTGTTTGCACTGGTTCGTCCACTGATTGACGTGCAATCACACCTGGTGCAATTCGCTCTACTGGTGATGATGACTCAGCATTAATGGCTCCTTTACCGTCAATTGGGCTACCTAATGCATCAACTACACGACCTAGCATTGCCTCACCAGTTGGAACTTCTAAAATTCGACCAGTACATTTTACACTGTCACCCTCTGAAAGGTGCAGGTATGAGCCCATGATAACAACCCCTACAGAGTCTCTTTCAAGGTTAAGTGCCATACCAAATGTATTGCCAGGAAACTCTAACATCTCACCTTGCATAGCATCTGATAAGCCATGTACTCGAGCAATGCCGTCTGTTAAAGAAACGATTGTGCCTTCTGTTTTAGCTTCTACGTCTGTATCGAAGTTTTCGATTTTTTTCTTGATAAGATCACTTATCTCGGATGGATTTAATTGCATCGTTTTTACCTTTGCTATTTTAGCTTATTAGCCAATTGTTTAATCTGACTATTTAAAGAGCCGTCAATCACTTTATCACCAGCAC
>NZ_JAHRVT010000055.1:0-36425 GCF_019090545.1 Cycloclasticus sp.
GGCAAAGTTATTAGCAACTCAGTCATCAACGACAGAAGACATGATTTATGATGTGAAAAAACTCGTTAATTTATAAATTAACGAGTTTTTTAGTCACGATGCTCTGGCTGATTTTGATCGTCTGGTATCAGGGTTGATAAAAAGCAGCTTGTAAATATAGCCTCTTATCGTTACGCACTACATTATTGCAAACTTTATTCCCCTAAGCCGTAAGTTGGTTTATGTAGGGTTAGCTCACTTTTATCATCTAACTGCAGTGCTTCATCATTAATAAACGATGTTTTAAGGACGACTAGTCCAGTGTTGGTTTCACCACCTATATTAAGTGAATTTAATATAGTCCCAACACTGTTAGGGTCGTCAGGACAATGGATGCTTTCACCTGCGGCGCGATCTTTTTCTGTGTGAAATTGAACCAACCGCCTTTTAACGGTGCCTTTATAATGCATTCTAGCGACAACTTCCTGCCCCGTATAACAGCCTTTTTGAAAATTAATTCCATTCAAAAGGTCCATATTTAACATTTGTGGGATAAATAACTCGCTTGTCTCTGTTGTTATTTCTGGAATGCATTCATTAATCAATAGTAGCTGCCAATCTGTCTCGTTGCTCTGTAATGCTATTGATGGGTCTGTCTTAGCAGTCGTGTATTGTTGG
Organism: Cycloclasticus sp.; assembly: GCF_019090545.1. Taxonomy (NCBI): domain Bacteria; kingdom Pseudomonadati; phylum Pseudomonadota; class Gammaproteobacteria; order Thiotrichales; family Piscirickettsiaceae; genus Cycloclasticus; species Cycloclasticus sp. Next base: position 658 of record NZ_JAHRVT010000055.1, read on the forward strand.
GTTGCAACGATTAATAAGGAAAGCTCGCTATCAGATTGATATTTAATGCTTTTTAAAGGCGCTAATAAGCTGCTCATTGCTGGAGGGAGAGGCTGGTTTATGCCAAATACTTTGTAGTCATTTGATGCGTCAGTAATCTCAACCTTTGATCGAAATACAAACATTTTCATACGTTTGATAATAATTGAGGCCATATCACTAGATAAAACCATGTAATAGGTTTCGTCGTGTTTTATTAGGTGAAATAATGTAATTACTCTGCCTTTTGGGTTACATACGGCTCCAAAAACAGCGTCAGAGTTTTTTAAAGTCAATACGTCACAAGTTGTTTGGCCTTGTAAAAAATGAGCTGCATCCTCTCCTGAAAAAGCAATAATTTTCTTACTACTTGAAAGGTCATATAGGGTAGTTGTATTCATATGCTTAGACTTACAATTCATGAGAGACATATTGTAACGTTAAAAAATTATGTTGCGGCACAAAAACCGTCAGTATATCCTTGAATATAAATGACTGATGTTTTAATCTAACGAGCTTCTGAATTGAGGTGTTTTAATGCGCAAAGAACTGGAACCAGCAGAGCAATTAAAAAAAAATAATGCTGAAAAAGACAATAAGCCTACACCGGAATTAACAAAAGAAATCAATGGTCGTTCTGGTCCAGAACCAACTCGCTACGGGGATTGGGAAAAGAACGGAAGATGCATTGATTTTTAATATATTTTTTACATCATCAAGAGGGTTTACATGAGTAGTAATAACAGACCACTATCACCGCACCTAGATGTTTACAGGTTGCCATTATCAGCATTGCTTTCAATCGTTCATCGCGGTACAGGGGCTTTTTTAACGCTTGGGACTCTTGTTCTAGTTTGGTGGTTAATGGCGTTAGCCGGCGGTGAAGAATCGTTTATCTCTGCACAACAGTTTATGGGGAGTTTTATAGGGCGATTGGTTTTGTTTGGTTGGACATTTGCTTTGTTTTTTCATTTATCAAACGGCATTAGGCACTTGGTTTGGGATGCTGGTTATTGTTTTGAAAAAGCTGACGTTGAAAAAACGTCTTATATTGTCTTAGGGTTATCTGCTTTCTTAACAATTGTTGTTTGGATTGTTGCCTTTTCATCTGGAGCGGGAGCATAACATGAGTTTAAGATCACCACTTGGCCAGGCTAAAGGCCTAGGTTCAGCAAAAGACGGTTTACACCACTGGTGGGCTCAACGTGTAACGGCCGTTGCCCTTATTCCATTAACAATTTGGTTTGCGTTTAAAGTGGCTGTACTCAGCATGGCTGATTACACAACCGTTGTAGACTGTATTGGCACGCCTTGGTCTGCTGCTTTGATTGTTAGTTTAGTTGTTGCTGCTTTCTATCATGCCGCATTGGGTATGCAAGTTATTTACGAGGACTATATTGGTGCTAAGGCTGTACGAATTGCCGCCATTATGGGGACTAACTTATTATTATTTTTATTGGCCGCTGCAAGCATTATTGCTGTGGTACGCATTGCTGTGGGAGGCTAGAGCTGTATGAGTATTGAAGATTATAAAATAACCGAACACAAGTACGATGTTGTGGTGGTCGGTGCTGGCGGTGCTGGTTTACGTGCAACCTTTGGGATGGCGCAAAAAGGCTTAAAAACAGCGTGTATTACTAAAGTTTTTCCTACGCGTAGTCATACTGTTGCTGCGCAAGGTGGTATTAGTGCAGCGTTAGGTAATATGGGTAAAGATGATTGGCGCTGGCATATGTATGACACCGTCAAAGGGTCTGATTGGTTGGGTGACCAAGATGCTATTGAGTATATGTGTCGTGAAGCGATTCCTGCTATTGTTGAGCTTGAACATTATGGTGTGCCATTTTCTCGTACAGAAGAAGGCAAAATCTATCAGCGTCCTTTCGGTGGGATGACCACTAATTATGGTGAAGGGACTGCACAACGTACTTGTGCAGCGGCTGACCGAACAGGTCATGCAATCCTTCATACGCTATATCAACAATCTTTAAAACATGATGCAGAGTTCTTCATTGAGTACTTTGCGCTTGATTTAATTATGGATGACGACGGGGTATGTCGTGGTGTATTAGCACTTAAAATGGACGACGGTACGCTTCATCTGTTCCGTTCACACATGGCTGTCATGGCAACCGGTGGGTACGGGCGTTCATACTTCTCTTGCACCTCTGCGCACACCTGCACTGGTGATGGTAATGCTATGGCGTTAAGAGCTGGCTTGCCTCTACAAGATATGGAATTTGTTCAATTCCATCCCACAGGTATATACGGCTCAGGTTGTTTGATTACTGAAGGTGTGCGTGGTGAAGGTGGCTATTTAACTAATTCTAAGGGTGAGCGCTTTATGGAGCGTTATGCGCCGAACGCTAAAGATTTGGCCTCTCGCGATGTAGTGAGTCGCTCCATGACGATTGAAATTAATGAAGGGCGTGGCGTTGGTCCAGATGGGGATCATATTAACCTTCATCTGGAACACTTAGGTCCTGAAGTTATTGAAGAACGTTTACCGGGTATTGCCGAAAGTGCAAAAATATTTGCAGGTGTAGATGTCAGCAAGGAACCTATTCCTGTTCTACCAACCGTGCATTACAACATGGGTGGTATTCCAACCAATTATAAAGGTGAAGTTGTTACTCTTGATGGTGATAACCCAGATAAAGTTGTAGAAGGGTTGATGGCTATTGGTGAGGCTGCTTGTGTGTCTGTTCATGGTGCGAATAGATTAGGGTCAAATTCACTATTAGATTTAGTAGTGTTTGGCCGTTCTGCAGCTATTAGAGCCGCTGAAGTGGTTAAACCTGGTACGGATCATCCAGACTTGGCAAAAACTGCCTGCGATAAAGCATTAACTCGCCTAGATAAGTTTAGAAATGCAAATGGTTCTAAAAGAACCTCAGAAGTTCGCCTAGATATGCAAAGAACCATGCAAAAGCATGCGGCTGTGTTTAGAACAGGTGAGTCTATGCAAGAAGGTGTTGAAAAACTTAGAGAAATTCAAGAATCATTTAAAGACGTGTCGATCTCTGATCGTTCACTAATTTGGAACACTGATTTAATAGAAACACTGGAACTTGATAACTTATTGTCTCAAGCAGCGGTAACGATTGAAGGTGCTTTAAATAGAGAAGAAAGCCGTGGTGGTCATGCACGTGAGGATTTCCCAGATCGTGATGATGATAAATGGCATAAGCATTCAATTATGTGGTTTGACGATCAAAATAAGGTCAGTATTAAGTTCCGCCCTGTACATATGTATACATTGTCGGATGATGTGGATGTTGTTCCGCCTAAAAAGCGTGTCTACTAAGATTTAACGAGGATAAATAAATGGCTGAATTTACACTTCCAAAAAACTCTGTAGTACAAGAGGGTAAAACTTACCCTGCACCTGAAGGTGCTACCAATATTCAAGCAGTTGAAATTTATCGTTGGGACCCAGATAGCGGTGAAAACCCACGCGTTGATAAATACTTTCTTGACCTAGATACTTGTGGCCCAATGGTATTGGATGCCATTATCAAAATTAAAGATGAGGTTGATTCAACATTAACTTTTCGCCGTTCTTGCCGTGAAGGAATTTGTGGCTCTTGTTCGATGAATATTAATGGTAGAAACACCTTGGCCTGTACCAAAGATATTGGTGATATTGATGGGCCTATTAAGATTTACCCCTTACCGCATATGCCCGTTGTAAAAGACATTGTGCCTGACCTAACGCACTTCTATGCTCAATACGCCTCTATCAAACCTTGGATTCAATCAACAACACCACCTCCACCTGATAAAGAGCGCCTACAGTCAAAAGAAGACCGCGCACAACTTGATGGTTTATATGAATGTATTCTTTGTGCATGCTGTTCAACATCATGCCCAAGTTACTGGTGGAATGGTGATCGCTACCTAGGTCCAGCTATCTTGCTGCAAGCTTATCGTTGGTTAGCTGATTCGCGTGATGAAAATGCAGGTGAGCGTTTGGACGAGCTTGAAGATCCTTTCAAATTGTATCGTTGCCATACCATTATGAATTGTACTGAAACCTGTCCGAAAGGTTTGAATCCAGCAAAAGCCATCGCTGAGATTAAAAAACTATTAGTTGAACGAAAGATTGCTTAATGTCTGATAAATCAAAGCTCCTTTGGCGCTGCCGACGTGGCGTGAAGGAGCTTGATGTTCTTTTTACTCGTTTTGTAGATACTTCTTATGATGCGCTCTCAGCAGCTGAAAAAGAGGCTTTTAATAAACTACTAGAAATTGAAGACCCTGAAATATTAGGTTTCATGCTCTATGGTGATATTCCAAAGGATCAAAACGTAGCCCGTATCGTTGAAAAAATTTGTACCGACCTTTGAAATAAATATACAACCATCGAATAGAATTAGGTGGTTTGCTTATAGCGTCTTTATATTCGCACTGATGGCTTGTTGGTTAAATGCCTTGGCTTTTCCAGCCCAAGTTATGTTGAGCGTATTTGTCATATTGATGATTGCCCATACCGTTCACATTGGTGCTTTAAATGTTGCTCAAGTCAAAAAAATACGCTGTAAGGAAAATGCTGATTGGCTGATACAGAGAAATCATGATAAACCTCATGTGTATCGTCTTAAAGAAACCACAAGACTCTTAGGTCCGCTTATTTTTCTACATTTCCAGTCAGACACCAAGACCTTATATTTGGCATTAAGCAGTGACTCTATGACTAACGAGGAGAATAGAAAACTACGTGTTGCGTTAAGGGTATATAAAAACCAGCTGCTAAACCCTAAGGTTTAAGGATTGTATCTTTCTTAAAGTGCTTATCATCTAGGTTAGGATAATCTCGTGTGTAATGTAAGCCACGGCTTTCCTTACGTAGAAGCGCACTATCGATAATAAGTTCTGCGGCGGTAACGAGATTCCTTAATTCGAGAAAGTCACTGGTTACATGAAATTTACCGTAATACTCTTGTATCTCTCGTTTTAATAGCTCAATACGATTTTTAGCTCGTTGTAACCGTTTGGTTGTTCGAACAATACCTACGTAATCCCACATGAACTGGCGCAATTCAGCCCAGTTATGTGAAACGACAATGGCTTCATCTGAATTAATGACTTTTGAATCGTCCCAGGCTGGAATGTTGGGCTGTTTTTTGGTGTTTTTTAAGAAACGAGTGATATCAACACTGGCCTGTTTGGCGAAAACTAAACATTCAAGAATAGAGTTGCTGGCCATTCTATTAGCACCATGTAACCCAGTGAAAGCAGTCTCTCCAATAGCATATAAACCGGTAATGTCGGTTAGTCCGTTTTTGTCAGTCATTACGCCGCCACAAGTGTAATGCGCCGCAGGAACAACGGGTAACGGTTCTTTGGTCATATCAAAACCGAAATCAAGGCACCTCTCGTGGAGCATGGGGAAGTGTGATTTTGTAAACTTAGCGGTACGATGGCTAATGTCTAAGAACAAAGAAGAAACCCCTAAACGCTTCATTTCATGATCAATCGCACGGGCAACAATATCACGAGGGGCGAGTTCTGCACGTTTGTCAAAATTTGGCATAAAACGTGTGCCGTCTGGCAATAATAAAAGTCCACCTTCTCCTCTAACCGCTTCGCTGATTAAAAAAGACTTGGCTTCTGGGTGAAATAAACAAGTCGGATGAAATTGCATAAATTCCATGTTAGCGACTCTACAACCAGCGCGCCATGCCATAGCAATGCCGTCGCCAGTTGAAACATCGGGGTTGCTGGTATACAAATAAACCTTGCTCGCTCCGCCTGTTGCGAGCGTAATGCAAGGTGCTTTCATGCTAAAAACGATATCTTTTTTAGCGTCCAGTACATAACAACCGATGACTCTTTTTTTACCGCTTAGGGTGTCTGTTTCTGTGACTAAATCAATAACATTATGGTGTTCAAAAATCTTAATATTCGGCTTATTAAGCACTTGTTCGTTTAGTGCAAGTTGCACCGCTTTACCCGTTGAATCATCTGCGTGAACAACACGCCTATAGGAATGACCACCTTCTTTAGTAAGGTGCAATTGACTGTTTGATTGCGTGCTCTTATGAGTGGAAAACGCGACATTATTCTTCATGAGCCAATCAATACTGCTTTTACCGTTTGATACCACTAGTTCAACAACATCGTCATGGCATAAGCCAGCACCAGCACGCATGGTATCTAGGCGGTGAGATTCTAATGAGTCAGCGCTGTCTAAAACGGCTGAGATGCCACCTTGGGCATAATAAGTACTGCCTTCAGACATATTTAGTTTTGAAAGAATAGCAACTTGAAGGTGGTCAGGTAATGAAAGGGCAAGTCCTAGACCAGCGGCACCGCTACCTATAATGATAACGTCATAAGAAAGTGAATGATCAGGCATATTAATTTATTTGATTAGACTTACTCTTAAGGGTCATAATGGAAAAACTTTGTTACTTTACACGGAATAATTAATAAATTGCTTTTTTCTTCTAAACAATTGAACTCCTTCTTAATACGACTGTCTTTAGGGCAAGCGTTAGAGTTATCTGTACAAGTTTATGTGAGCAGGTATGTCTGACCAAGATGATCAGCAATTAATCGCGCTTGTTAAAGAGGGTGATAAGAAGGCGTTTGATAGATTAGTTATTAAATATCAGCAGCGTATTATTCAATTGGTGAGCAGGTATATTAGTGATGCAAGTGAGGCTCAGGATGTGGCGCAAGAAGCATTTATTAAAACGTATAAAGCCTTGCCGAATTTTAGGGGAGATAGTGCTTTTTATACATGGTTATATCGTATTGCCGTTAACACAGCTAAAAATCACCTTGTTTCTAGAGCACGAAAATCTTCTGATCATACGGTGGATGTCAATGATGCAGAAAATTTTGAAGGCGCATTTCAACTTAAAGAAGGCGACACGCCTGAACACCTGTTACTTAGTGAAGAGATTAGAAGCACTATTCAACAGGCCATTAACGACCTGCCAGACGAATTGAGAAATGCGATCAGCTACCGAGAACTAGATGGAATGAGTTATGAAGAAATTGCACAAAAGATGAAGTGTCCGGTTGGTACAGTTAGGTCACGCATATTTAGGGCTCGTGAAGCCGTGGATAAAATACTAAAACCATTGCTCTAATTAGGTTATTGATTAGGAAAAAAAATGAATGACACGCATAAACAACAACTCTCATCGCTGCTTGATAATGAATTAAGTAATTATGAGATGAAAGAGTTATTAGCCGAAATACAAAGTGATCACGAGCTGAATCAAACCTTAGATCGTTATGCGCTTATTAGAGAAGTATTAAGTGAAGAACCAGATGTTCATCAACAATCATTTTTAAAGCAAGTTCAGGCGGCAATTGTTGCGGAGCCAACAGTTTTAGCCCCCCAACGTAATAAATCAGACAGTAAAACATATATAACGGCAGCCATAGCGGCCTCAGTGGCCATTTTCGCAGTCATTGTTTTTAATATAAATAATGTGCCCTCCGTGTCCCCACAACAACAATCTATTGCATCACTTGACCCTCAAAAGGAAGAACATTTAGCCCTAGAAGAGCCCGTTGATGATGAGTTAATAGTTAATGAAAATACATTACGTCCTCAGTTAGTTACCTTTGGACGGTAATTGATTAACTCTCCGGTTTATCAGGATAACGTGGTGAATAATTTGTTGTTTAATAACAGGTTTCAGTATTTTCTAGTAAAAGCACTTAAAACTAATATAACCAAGTGGAAATAGATGTGATTGAAGAAATAGCCGTCGTACAATCGGTAGACCATTCATGGGTTAGTGTTGAAACCACCCAAAGCTCTTCATGCCAAAGTTGCAAAGAAGCGTCTTCTTGCTCGACTTCAACGTTATCAAAATTTTTTGGGTCCAAAAAAATTCAACTTAAAATGCAATCAACGTTACCACTAAAAGAGGGTGATGAAGTTGTTATTGGTATTAGCGAAAAAGTGTTTTTGGGACTAACCGGTTTAATATATTTTGTACCCTTATGTGCGCTATTTCTCTTTGCAATAGTTGGCCAATACCTAACCGAACAATTCAATTTAAATAATGAATTATTGACTATCGTTCTAGCACTTATTGGTTTTGCTGGTTGTTATCAATTTATTAAAAAATTAATTGAGAGTTTTTTTGAAGTACAGAAAATTAACCCGGTAATCTTGAAAAAAATTTAATGCTCCCCATTTATTTTGAATCGTTATAAAAAGGAAAACTTATGTATACACGTTTGAGCCGAAGTATTATTTTTATAGTTATGTTATCGGGGTTGTTTACGAATGCTGTAGCTAATGGTTTGCCTGACTTCACGGACCTAGTAGAGAAAAATAATAAAGCCGTTGTAAATATCAGCACAACGCAAAAAGCGCAACAGCACAGTGTCTTGCCTGAAGGTTTCGAGTTTCCAGAAAACCAGCCTTATAGTGATTTGTTAAAACATTTTTTTGGTGGCCAAGGGCAAAGGCCACGCCAACGCGAGTCTCGTTCATTAGGGTCAGGGTTTATTATTTCAAATGATGGGTTTTTGTTAACCAATCACCATGTTGTTAAGAATGCAGATGAGATTTTCGTTAGGCTTCAGGACCGTAGAGAGCTTAAAGCCGAATTGATTGGTAGTGATGAGCGTACCGACGTTGCGTTACTAAAAGTAGATGCTAAAGACCTCCCTGTTGTGAAATTAGGTTCATCTAAATCACTTAAAGTAGGGGAGTGGGTATTTGCGATAGGCTCACCCTTTGGTTTTGATAGCTCAGTGACGGCGGGAATTGTTAGTGCTAAGGGTCGAAGTTTACCTAAAGAGAATTACGTGCCTTTTATTCAAACGGATGTTGCGATTAACCCCGGCAATTCTGGTGGCCCCTTATTTAATCTAGAGGGCGAAGTGGTTGGTATCAACTCACAAATTTATAGTCGCTCTGGTGGCTTTATGGGCTTATCATTTGCAATTCCGATTGATGTTGCGCTAAATGTAAGTAACCAATTGAAGGAATCTGGTCATGTTATTCGCGGCTGGCTAGGTGTTCGTATTCAGGATGTCACTCGTGAACTAGCAGAATCCTTTGAGATGGATAAACCTCAAGGTGCCTTAGTGGCTCAAATTGTTCCTGATAGCCCAGCAGAAAAAGCAGGTATTCAAGTCGGCGACGTTATCATAAGTTTTAACGGTGAAAGTATAAGTCGCTCATCCTCTTTACCTCCTTTAGTAGGTGCCGCTAATATCAAAAATAAGGCACGAGTAACCGTTATTCGCAATAAGAAAACTAAAGTGCTTACGGTCACGCTAGAAAATTTACCAGAAGATGAACAAGCATCAGCTACCGATGTAACTGAGTCAAAGGGTAATAGTATTCTTGGCATGTCTATAAAAAACTTAACAAAACAGATGCGTGATGAGCTAGGAATTAAGCAATACGGTGTTCTTGTTGCCTCTGTTGATAATGGGAATGCATCAAATGCGGGTATTCGTGCCGGTGATATTATTATGCAACTTGATGGCCAGTCAGTTAAAAATACCCAGCACATGAAAAAGTTGGCTTCTAAAATAAAAGAAGGAAAGTTTATTTCTGTGTTAATAAATCGACAAGGGAACCCAATTTTCCTCGCATTGAAAAAATAATAGGTACAATACACGCTATAAAATTAAACGCCTCTTTTGAGGCGTTTTTAACTATGTGAATCGGATGATTTATATACGATTTAGCCTACATTTACGGTCTATGACCCCGATTGACGAGTAAAAACGTGCCTGATATTAGCTTAACAAGAAATTTTTCTATCATTGCCCATATTGATCATGGGAAATCTACTCTTGCAGATCGCTTAATCCATATATGTGGTGGTTTGAGTGAACGTGAAATGGAGGAGCAAGTCCTTGATTCAATGGATATTGAACGTGAACGTGGTATTACCATTAAAGCGCAAAGTGTTACCTTGCATTACAAAGCAAACGATGGAATAACCTATCGATTGAATTTTATTGATACACCTGGCCATGTAGACTTTTCATATGAAGTTTCACGTTCTTTAGCAGCCTGTGAAGGAGCTTTATTGGTGGTTGATGCCGCGCAAGGAGTTGAGGCGCAAAGTGTAGCGAACTGTTATACCGCTATTGATTTAGGGCTAGAAGTTCTACCGGTACTAAACAAGATAGATTTACCCTCTGCAGAGCCTGAGCGTGTTGCAGAAGAAGTAGAAGAAATTATAGGTATTGAAGCAATTGATGCGCCTCAAATTAGTGCTAAAACTGGATTGGGTGTTGAATTGGTTTTAGAAGATATTGTAAAGAATGTGCCTGCGCCTAAGGGGGATCCTGATGCCCCTTTACAAGCGTTAATTATTGATTCTTGGTTTGATAATTACCTGGGGGTTGTCTCTTTGATTCGTGTTGTTAATGGCACGATAAAAAAGAAACAGAAAATCAAAATGATGTCTTCAAATAATATTCATCTAGTCGATCAAGTTGGTGTTTTTACGCCCAAAAGGGAGGTGCTTGATGCGCTGTACCCTGGAGATGTGGGGTTTATGGTTGCTGGCATTAAAGATATTTATGGGGCTCCAGTTGGTGACACGATCACCTTTTCGAGCCAGCCTGCGGAAAACTCATTGCCGGGTTTTAAAAAGGTTCAAGCACGTGTGTTTGCCGGCTTGTTCCCTTCAAGTTCTAATGATTATGAGAACCTTCGAGAAGCATTAAATAAATTAAAGCTTAATGATGCCTCTTTAAATTATGAACCAGAAACGTCTGATGCACTGGGTTTTGGGTTTCGCTGTGGTTTCTTAGGTATGCTGCATATGGAAATCATTCAAGAACGCCTTGAACGTGAATATGACTTGGACCTAATAACCACCGCACCAACGGTTGTTTATGAAGTGCTATTACATAACGGCGATATTATTGAGGTAGATAACCCAGCAAAGCTGCCTGATATTTCAACAATTGCTGAAATTCGTGAGCCGATAATTGAAGCCCATATACTGGTTCCTCAAGAGTATTTAGGGAATGTGATTACGTTATGTATTGATAAACGTGGCGTACAAACAAAAATGCAATACATGGGTAAACAAGTGTCATTAAGCTATGAGATGCCTATGAGTGAAGTGGTATTAGACTTTTTTGATCGTTTAAAATCTGTCAGTCGCGGATATGCATCGTTTGAATATGAGTTTAGACGTTTTCAAGCTGAGCCCTTAGTAAAATTGGATGTGCTTATTAATGGCGACAGGGTCGATGCCTTATCCCTAATTGTACATCGAGATATTAGCCAAGGGCGTGGCCGCGAGTTGGTTGAAAAAATGAAAGACCTTATTCCAAGGCAGATGTTTGAAATTGCCATTCAAGCCGCTATTGGTGCGAAAATTATTGCACGCTCCTCAGTCAAAGCACTTAGAAAAAATGTGACGGCTAAATGCTATGGTGGTGATGTTTCTCGTAAACGTAAACTATTAGAAAAGCAAAAAGCCGGGAAAAAACGTATGAAACAAGTTGGTAATGTTGATATTCCACAAGATGCCTTTCTTGCGGTGCTTAAACTAGGAAGTGACTAATGCATTTTGACTTTTCTGCCGCACTAACGCTCGCCACCTTTATAACTGGGTTTATTGCCGCTATTTATTGGCTTATAAAACGGTTGAAAAAAAACCAAACCGCCCGTAAAGAGCCACTGATTGTTGAGTATTCAAAATCATTTTTCCCAGTGCTTTTATTCGTTTTGGTTTTGCGCTCGTTTATTGTAGAGCCATTTAGAATCCCATCCAGCTCGATGATGCCAACATTACTAATAGGTGACTTTATTTTGGTTAACAAGTTTTCCTACGGCATACGGTTGCCTGTTGTTGATACAAAAATAATTGATATCGGAAAGCCAGAACGAGGTGACATTATGGTTTTTCGTTACCCCCAAAACCCCTCATTAGATTACATTAAACGCGTGATTGCCTTACCTGGTGATAAAGTCGGCTATTTCGATAAACATATTTTTATTAATGGTGAGAAAATAATACAAAAACCCTTAGGTCTGTACAAAGGTGTTGGCCAAGGGGAGAATATGACAGGTGCCTTGTTGCAGCATGAGCAACTACAAGCAAAAGAACACGAGATACTTATTATGCAACAACGTCCGTCAGTTGAAGGTGAAATAATAGTGCCTGATGGACATTACTTCATGATGGGAGATAACCGTGATAACAGTAATGATAGTCGATACTGGGGTACGGTCCCTGAAGAAAATATAGTCGGTAAAGCGTTTATGATTTGGATGAACTGGGATGCTGATAATAAAGGTGTCGATTGGTCAAGATTAGGTTCAATAATACAGTAGGGTTAATTATAAAAAGGAAACATGGTATGAATTCATCAAAGCAAAAAGGGTTTACTCTTGTCGGGTTAATTTTAGTTTTCGGCTTAATAGGCATTATTACATTAAGTGTTTTGAAGGTATTCCCTGTTTATATGGAACACCTTGCCGTTAAAAAGGCAATGGAAGCGATCGAGATGGACCAAGACTTAAGTAAAATGAGTGTTGGACAGATAAGGGGCTTGTTTCAGAAAAAACTCGATATGAATCAGGTTAACAGTATTAACGCCAAAAACGCCAAAATCAACCGTTCTCTTAGCGACATTACGATGAAAGTTGACTATGAGGTTCGTAAAGACTATATCGGCAATGTTGATTTAATCCTCTCATTTAGTGATGAGTTTGAAGTACCTATTTAAAGTAAATTAGATGATATGTTGAGCTTTGATGCTAGCAGGCTGCAAAAAAAAATAAATACAATATTTGATGATCATGCTTTACTCGAACAGGCATTAACGCATCGAAGTATTAGTAAAAATAATAATGAGCGTTTAGAGTTTTTAGGCGATGCTATTTTAGGGTTTATTATTGCCGATGCAATCTATGAGAAATTTCCTGCGGCTGATGAAGGCGTGATGAGTCGGCTTCGTGCGCATTTGGTTAATGGAGAATCGTTAGCAAATATTGCTAAAATGCTGCAGTTAAGCGATGAATTGGTACTGGGGCCGGGCGAGATGAAAAGTGGTGGTAAACACCGAGCTTCGATTCTTTCTGATGCTGTTGAAGCATTAATAGGTGCCATGTATAAAGATAAAGGGCTCAACGAAACGAGATCTTGGGTGTTGACGATATTCAAAACACAATTAGATTCATTAAGTTTAGATACCGCTTCAAAAGATCCAAAAACTCAATTACAAGAATATCTACAAGCGCGTGGTATAGCGGTGCCTCGCTATAGTGTAATCTCAACCACAGGACTGGATCATAATCAGCAATTTAAAGTTGAGTGCCAGGTTGACGGTGTGGAAGAAGTGGTATGCGCAACAGCTAGCTCTCGGAAAAAAGCCGAGCAAAAGGCTGCATCAAAAATTTTAGAGGGTTTATTATCATGACAAAAAAATCATTCAAAAGTGGTTTTGTTGCCCTTATAGGTGCACCAAATGCCGGTAAATCAACCCTTTTAAATAATATATTAGGGCAAAAGATCAGCATTACTTCTAGACGACCACAAACGACGCGTCATCGGATATTAGGCATTAAAACAACAGAAGCATCGCAAGTTGTGTATGTTGATACGCCAGGTATGCACTTAGGTGGTAAAAGGGCGTTAAATAAATACTTAAACAAAACCGCAGACACCAGCCTAATGGGGGTTGATGTGATTGTTTGGGTTAAAGATGATATGCAATGGGATGCTATTGATATCTCTATTCTTGAGAAGTTAAAAAATGAAGGAGCACCTGTCGTTTTAGCGATTAATAAAATTGATAAGGTTGCTGACAAAGAAAGCTTATTGCCATTTATTCAGAAAATTAGCCTCGAACACGATTTTCAGTCGATTATCCCTATTTCTGCTTTAACAGGTAAACAATTAGGTGAGTTTGAACAGCTGCTTCTAACGTTACTTCCTGAGGGTGAGTTGATGTTTCCGGAAGATCAGGTGACCGATAGCTCTGAACGATTTATGGCAACAGAAATTATTCGAGAAAAGCTTATACGTCGTCTAGGGCAAGAAATTCCTCATTCATTAAGTATTAGTATCGATCAATACAAAGTGGAAGAAAAAATAACCCGTATTCATGCTGTTATTTGGGTGGAAAGGGATGGGCAAAAGAATATAGTCATAGGCGATAAAGGCGTAGGGCTTAAAGAGGTTGGTACGCAGGCTCGTCTGGATATTGAGAAAATGCTCGAATCAAAGGTTTATTTGAATTTATGGGTAAAGGTTAAGAAAAACTGGTCGGACAATGAACGAGAATTGATCAGTTTAGGGTATCGGGGTATCGAATAACTGACTATATAAGGAACAGCGTTAATTCGTTTACACAAATGCGATGAATAGAGTTGAGCATCAGACGGGCTTTATTTTAAAAAGTCAGGGGTTTAAGGAAAACAGTTCAATTCATCAAGTGTTTACGCGCGATTATGGTGTTTTGTCGATTCTTTCCAAAGGCTCAAAAAAAAATAATTCTAAATACGGTTCTTTGTTGCAAGCCTTTCGAGCATTATCGCTGTCTTGGATTGGTAAGAGTGATCTTAAAACGCTTATCTCTACCGAGGACCCTGAAAATATACCTCAATTGAAAGGAGCTGCTTTGTATTGTGGCTTTTATGTTAATGAATTAATTCTATGTTTACTTCATAAACACGATGCGCACCCTTATTTATTTGATGCATATAGGGACGTTATTGTTTTGTTGTCAAAGGGCCTATCGCTGGAAGTACACCTGAGAGAGTTTGAAAAAAAGTTATTTGACGCAATCGGCTATGGGCTCATGCTGGAATATGACAGTGAATATCAACGACCGATAGACCCTAGTAAATATTACATCTATCATCCAGGGCAGGGGCCTCGGTTGACTAATAATGAAAATCATCCTGATGCCGTTCTTGGTAGTACTCTAATTAACCTTAACAATAATAACCTACAAGGCAAAACAGAGCTAAAGCAAGCAAAACGTCTTATGCGACGGTTAATCGATAACCAGTTGGATGGTAAAATACTTAAAAGTCGCGATTTGTTCGCTTAATTTTCTACTTTATAACTATGCATAAAAATTCTCTCTTTTTAGGTGTTAATATTGACCACGTTGCCACATTAAGAAATGCACGAGGCACAGACTACCCGTCCCCACTTGATGCCGCCTTTATCGCTGAGCGAGCTGGCGCCGATGGCATCACTATTCATTTACGAGAGGATCGCCGCCATATTAGAGATCAAGATGTATACGACATCGCGTCCAATATACACACGCGATTAAATTTAGAGCTGGCTATTACCGATGAGATGATTGATATTGCTTGTAGAACAAAGCCAGCGTCTTGTTGTTTGGTGCCTGAAAAACGTGAAGAATTAACCACGGAGGGTGGCTTAGATGTTTCTGGGAACTTTGAGCGATTAAGACAAGCTTGTTTATCACTATCATCAGCTGGCATTTTGATCTCCCCTTTTATCGACCCAGATAAAGAACAAATAGACGCTGTAAAAGAAGCGGGTGCCTCGATGCTTGAATTGCATACCGGTTGCTACGCAGATGCAAAATCATTATCCGAGCAAGAAGCAGAATATAACAGAATTGTAACGGCTGCTAATTATGCCGATAGTTTGGGTTTGCAAGTTAATGCGGGCCATGGTTTGCATTATCATAATGTAGAACCCATTGCTAAAATTCCAGAAATTGTAGAGCTTAATATTGGTCACTCAATTATTTCAAGGGCGCTAATAACGGGACTTGAGTTAGCCGTACGTGATATGAAAACATTGATGCATAACGCACGTTTTAACTAGGCTGTATTAAATGATGAAATTTGCTGTTGGGGTTGAGTATGATGGAAGTTGCTACCATGGTTGGCAACGGCAAAAAAACACTCCTCAGACGGTTCAAGAGAAACTAGAGTCTGCCTTGTCTGTGCTAGCATCGAGTCCTGTATCTGTTGTTTGTGCAGGGCGGACCGATGCTGGCGTGCATGCTTTAGAGCAAGTTGTACACTTTGAAACCAGTAAGCAACGAGAATTACATCAATGGGTATTTGGTACAAATGCTAATTTACCCGACGATATTCGTGTTGTGTGGATTAAACCGGTTACGGAAGATTTTCATGCTCGTTTTTCAGCGGCTGCGCGTTACTACCGGTACGAGATTTTAAATCGTTGGGTAAAATCTGCCTTAAGTCGACATCATGTCACCACTATTTTTAACCCCTTAGATGAAAACTTAATGCAGAAAGGGGCTAATTATTTATTGGGTACTCATGATTTTACTTCATTTCGTGCACAAGCTTGCCAAGCAAAATCTCCGGTTAAACATATTCATTCGATTGTTATTAAACGTATCGATGATAAAATCATCATCGATATCATCGCCAATGCTTTTTTACATCATATGGTGCGAAATATAGTTGGCACCTTATTACCTGTTGGGACAGGGGAGCGACCTCCCGAATTCGTACATCACGCACTGAAGGCTAAAGATCGTCGACAGGCAGGCGTAACTGCTTTGCCTAATGGTTTGTATTTTAAAGGCGTGTACTACCCTGAAGCGTTCGGTTTAGATAATCTTGAGGCGTTTTCGCCTTTTAGTGATGCCATTGAAAAAAAACAGAGCTAAGTAAAAAAATGCCATTTAGAACACGTGTGAAAATTTGTGGAATTACTCGGCCTGATGATGCCTATGCAGCGATAGAAAATGGTGCAGATGCGTTAGGTTTTGTCTTTTATGATAAAAGTCCAAGAAGTATAGAAATACAAAAAGCTGAAATTCTATTTTCTAATATATCGCCATTTATCAATAAGGTAGCGCTTTTTGTTAATCCAGATTATGATTATGTTAATCACGTCTTAAGCAAACTTCCGGTTGACCTTCTTCAATTTCATGGTGATGAAGATGAAGTATTCTGCACATCTTTTAACAAGCCCTATTTAAAAGCGATTAGAATGCGTAACAGCATAAATTTAGATGAGGTAGCTGATACTTATCACTCAGCATCTGGGTTATTGCTTGACGCTTTTGACAGCAGCCAATACGGTGGTACTGGACAAACATTCGATTGGGATCTAATACCAAAAAAATGTAAATTACCTATCGTATTAGCCGGTGGGCTTAATCCGAGTAATGTCTCTAAAGCCATACAGAATACTAACGTATTTGCCGTAGATGTTAGTAGTGGGGTTGAAAAAAGCAAAGGGGTCAAAGACCACCAATTAATAAAACAATTTATGCAAGAGGTTAAACGTGCCAACGAGTGACAAAAAAATGCAAGCAGCTGTAACACATTATGACTTACCTGATGAACGTGGTCACTTTGGCCCTTACGGGGGGCTGTTTGTTGGTGAAACACTAATGGAATCGATTGAAGAGTTGAATGAGGCATATGCTAAATTTATGCAAGACCCCGATTTTCTTGCAGAATTGGATGCTGATTTGCATGACTATGTCGGCCGTCCATCTCCTATCTATCATGCAAAACGCTTAAGTGAAGAAAATGGTGGTGCGCAAATTTATCTTAAACGAGAAGATTTAAACCACACCGGCGCGCATAAAATAAACAATACAATTGGCCAAGCGTTATTAGCTAAACGCATGGGTAAAACACGAATAATTGCAGAAACTGGTGCTGGTCAACATGGTGTTGCGACGGCAACTGTAGCTGCACGGCTAGGCCTTGAGTGTGTTGTTTACATGGGCGCTGAAGACATTCAGCGTCAATCACCTAATGTATATCGTATGAAATTGCTAGGTGCCAAAGTGGTGCCAGTTACTTCTGG
Source organism: Cycloclasticus sp. (assembly GCF_019090545.1). Taxonomy (NCBI): domain Bacteria; kingdom Pseudomonadati; phylum Pseudomonadota; class Gammaproteobacteria; order Thiotrichales; family Piscirickettsiaceae; genus Cycloclasticus; species Cycloclasticus sp. The sequence goes on from NZ_JAHRVT010000055.1 coordinate 18,435, forward strand.
ATCACAAACGCTTAAAGATGCTCTAAACGAAGCGCTTAGGGACTGGGTAACCAATATAGATGATACGTATTATATTATCGGCACAGTAGCCGGGCCGCACCCTTATCCTGCAATGGTCAGAGACTTTCAAACGGTTATTGGGCGTGAATCTCGTGAGCAAATGATTGCTAAAACGGGCCACTTACCCAATGCGCTAGTGGCCTGTGTTGGTGGTGGTTCTAATGCCATCGGGCTTTTTCACCCATTTATAAAAGATCAATCAGTCTCTATTTATGGCGTAGAAGCGGCTGGTTTAGGTGTTGAAACAGGGCAGCACTCAGCGCCTTTATGTGCAGGTAAACCAGGTGTGCTGCATGGGAACAGAACGTATTTGATGGCCGATGACAACGGTGAAATTATTGAAACGCATTCTATTTCTGCTGGTCTTGATTACCCTGGAGTAGGGCCAGAGCATTCCTGGTTAAAGGATATAGGGCGTGCCGAATATGTCAGTATTAAAGATGATGAGGCGTTAGCGGCTTTTCATCAATTAACCCGAGTAGAAGGTATTATTCCTGCGCTGGAATCTAGCCATGCAGTTGCTTATGCGACCAAACTAGCGAAAAAAATGAACAAAGATGAAACCATTTTAGTGTGCCTATCGGGTCGAGGAGACAAAGATATATTTACTATTGCGAAACTTGAAGGTATTGAACTATGAGTCGTTTAGACAAGTGCTTTAAAGGACTCGAAGGAGCCAAGCAAAAAGCTTTAATTCCCTTTATTACTGCGGGTGATCCAGATGCTGATTTTACTCTATCTTGCATGCATAACATGGTTAAAGCTGGAGCCAGCATTATTGAACTAGGCGTTCCTTTTTCTGACCCGATGGCCGATGGCCCTGTTATTCAACAAGCCAGTGAAAGGGCGTTGGCAAAAGGAATGTCTTTAAAAGGGGTTATAGAGATTGTTCGGGCATTTCGTGAAACTGATCAAGTAACACCGGTTATTTTAATGGGCTATTTAAATCCGATTGAATTTATGGGTTATGAAACCTTTGCCAGTACTGCTGCGAAAGCTGGTGTTGACGGCGTGTTAACTGTTGATATTCCTCCTGAAGAAAGCTCCGATTTAATAGCAGCGTTTAAACAGCATGGTTTAGCGCCTATATTCCTCTTATCACCAACCAGTAATGAGAGTCGTATCAAAAAGGTGTCAGCTGTTGCGCAAGGTTATATTTATTATGTGTCTTTGAAAGGCGTAACCGGTGCGGGGCACCTTCAACTAGACGACATTAAAACAAAAATACAAAATATCAAACAATACACATCATTGCCTATAGCCATTGGTTTTGGTGTTAAAAATGCCGATATCGCCGCGAATATTGCTAAAATAGGTGATGCTGTCGTGGTGGGGAGTGCGTTGATTAACTGCATTACCGATCACTCTGAGAATCAATCGAAAGGGCAACAAGCCATTTCTGGTTTATTAAGTGAAATGCGAACGGCGATGGACGCTGTCACAAAATAATTATAAAGGTTAGGTGATTTATGAGCTGGTTTGAAAAATTAATACCGTCTGGCATCCAATTAAGTGGTAAGAAAAAAGGCTCTGTGCCTGAAGGTTTATGGTGTAAATGTGATAGTTGCCATAGCGTTTTATATAAAACGGACTTGGAAAGCAATTTACATGTATGCCCAAAATGTGATCACCATCAGCGTCTAAGTGGTCGAGCACGCCTAGAGTCTTTCTTAGACGAAGCTGGCCGTGTAGAAATTGGTGGGAACGTCAGATCGCTTGACCCATTAAAGTTTAAAGACAGTAAAAAATATAAAGACCGCCATGCCTCTGCCGTCAAAGCTACAGGGGAAACTGATGCACTTATCGTGATGAAAGGCAGCGTTCTTGATATGGAGCTTGTTGCAGCAGCCTTTGATTTTTCATTTATGGGTGGGTCTATGGGTTCAGTAGTCGGTGAGCGCTTTGTGCGGGCTGTGAATCAATCCATCGAATCCAATATTCCATTGGTATGCTTTTCAGCAAGTGGTGGAGCGAGAATGCAAGAGTCCTTGTTTTCTTTATTCCAAATGGCTAAAACCAGTGCCGCCTTAGCACAATTGGCTGACAAAAAAATCCCCTTCATATCCGTTTTAACAGACCCAACTATGGGTGGTGTGTCGGCTAGTTTAGCAATGCTAGGAGATGTACATATTGCAGAACCCAATGCATTAGTAGGCTTTGCAGGACAGCGAGTGATAGAGCAAACGGTTAGCGAAAAACTACCAGAGGGCTTTCAACGCAGTGAGTTTTTATTAGAGCACGGCGCAATAGATATGATTGTTGACCGCAGAGATCTACGTCAAACGATCACAGATATTCTTTCCTTATTACATGCGGGCCATGACAACTTGAAAGCACTCAATGTGCCCGTGGCTGAAGTAGTGCCTGATGACGAACTGGACGACGATCAATAATCAATAGTTAGCGTGCAATCTGGTTTATCAGCGTTATCTTCTATTGACGAGTGGCTGGCTTGGCAGGAACAGTGTCATGTTAAAAATATTGATCTGGGTCTGGAGCGTGTAGCAAGCGTATACAAAGCATTAAAGCCAACACATTCACAGTCTATTTATACCATCACGGTGGCGGGCACCAATGGTAAAGGCTCTTGTGTTGCTATGCTAGAAGCAATTTTTATTGCCGCTGGCTACCGTGTAGGCGTTTATAGTACACCGCACCTTAAACACTATAATGAACGGGTTAGAATTAATGGCACGCCCGTGCTTGATTCCTCACTAGCCTCATCTTTTTATAAAATAGACCTCGCACGAAAAGAAACCAGCTTAAGTTATTTTGAATTTGGCACGCTGGCAGCCATAGACGTATTTGATCATTATAAAGTGGATATTCAAATTCTCGAGGTTGGTTTGGGCGGGCGACTTGATGCAGTTAATATCGTCGATGCTGATGCCGCACTTATTACGAGTATCTCTATTGATCATATTGATTGGTTAGGTGATGACCGTAATCAAATTGCGTTAGAAAAAGCAGGTGTTTTCAGAGCCAACCAGATCGCTGTTTGTGGCGATTCGACGGTGCCTAACAGCTTAATTGATTATGCAAAAAAACTAGGCACGCAATTATCGTTAGCAGGTAAAGACTTTGATGTTAATAAAAACGCTAATGACTGGTCTCTAGTGGCGAATCATGTGTTTGCAGGGCATTACCCAATGCCAGTTTTACAAGGTTATCACCAAATAAAAAATGCTGCTGCCGTGGTTAGCCTATTAGCAAACATACAGCACATTAAACCAGTAAGTAAAAATAATATTGACATTGGCCTTCGACACACCTCATTAAAAGGTAGGTTGCAACAGGTTAGTTCAGCGCCTGATATTTTTTTAGACGTTGCACATAATGCTGAATCAGCTCAGGTGTTATCGGACTTTCTTAAAAGTAAAAAGACTAATGGGCAAATCCATGCCGTCTTTTCTGTACTGGCGGACAAACAGTTAAATGAAGTGCTTAAACCTTTTATTGGGCTAATTGATAATTGGCATATTGCTCCATTACAGGCTCCCAGAGCGTTATCAGTGACTGATTTATATAAATGCTTGGTCGATGATAATTCACAACAATGCTTTAAATATTCATCAATACAGCAGGCATTGAAAAATGCGCAGCTTGCTGCAAAGCAAGATGATTTAGTTATATGTTTTGGTTCTTTTTATGTGGTAGAAGCGTGTTTAGAAGCGTTATAATGCGCTCAAATACTCCCTAATAATAGTCTCTTAAATTTATATGGAACAACCTTTAAAACAGCGTTTAATTGGTGCCACTATTGTTATTTCTTTGGCTGTTATTTTTTTACCAATGTTCATCGGTCAAAAGCCAGCGGATACAGATATTATTACAATAGATATTCCTACTGAACCGAGCGAGCCAACGCCGAACATTCAGACATTGCCCGAACAAAAAGAAGAAATAGTGGCTAAGGTTTCAATCTCTAAAGAATCCGGTGTCAAAATTTCTGAACAAGCCCCGCCAACTATCCCCAGCCCACCAGAGGTTAAAACGGTTGAAGGTATTTCTGCATGGGTTGTTCAAGTTGGTAGCTTTTCAGACTCAAAAAATGCAAACAGCCTAGCAAGTAAACTTAAAAGTGCTGGTTTTACAGCATTCGTTGAACCGTCATCTGTTAAAACTGGTGATATTTTCCGCGTAAGAGTTGGGCCGGAATTAGACAAAGAGAAGGCAGAAGCTATTAGTGTAAAGCTTCAAAAAGAACAGAAGCTTTCAAATACCATCGTTATCCAATATCCATAGGTTTGTCGGTGAATGTTTTAAATAATATGATTTGGGTAGATTATGTCATCCTTGGCATTATCTTCATTTCGGCACTCATTGGTTTATTTAGAGGTCTAGTAAAAGAAGCCTTTTCGTTAGGCACATGGGTGGTTGCGATTATAGTTGGTATTAGGTTTAGCCAACCATTCTCATTTTACCTAACCGATTATATTGAGGTCCCCTCCGTCAGAATCGCTGCGGCGTTTATTATTTTATTGTTATTAACACTGATATTAGGCGCTATGTTGTCCTATTTAATCAGTCAAATAGTTGATAAAACAGGGTTAACGGGTACCGATCGATTTGCTGGTCTGCTTTTTGGTATAGCACGTGGCGTGGTCGTTATGGCCGTGTTAGTTTTATTGGCGGGTTTAACACCTTTACCTCAAGATCCTTGGTGGGTAGAGTCAATGCTTATTGGGCCTTTTCAGGAATTATCTCTTTGGTTAAGAGAACAAATTCCCGATGGTGTTAGTGAGTACTTTTCATATTAAGTTTTTAAAAGGTTGAATCAAAATGTGTGGAATTGCGGGTATCGTTGCTCATCACAACGTTAATCAAGAGTTATATGAAGCGTTAACTGTTTTGCAGCACCGCGGTCAAGATGCCGCTGGTATTGTCACTTGTGAAGGCAGTCAGCTGCATCTTCGTAAAGCAAACGGCTTAGTTCGAGATGTTTTTAGAACCAGTCATATGCTAGAACTGAAAGGAAATATGGGTATTGCTCATGTTCGTTACCCAACAGCAGGCTGCTCAAGTTCTGCAGAGGCTCAGCCATTTTATGTCAATTCACCTTTTGGCATTACCTTGGCGCACAATGGTAATTTAACAAATGCCGCAGCGCTGAAAAAAGAACTGTTTATCGAAGATCAGCGCCATATCAATACTAATTCGGACTCGGAAATTTTATTAAATGTATTAGCCCATGAGCTGCAATCTTTAGGCAAATTAAAACTTAATGAAAATGACGTTTTTAAAGCAGTAGAAGCCCTACATAAACGTTGTGAAGGAGCCTATGCAGTCGTAGCAATGATTACAGGTTTTGGCGTTGTTGGGTTTCGTGACCCTAATGGCATTAGACCCATTTGTTATGGTGTGCGTGAAACTGATGAGGGTAGCGATTATATGATTGCTTCGGAATCAGTTGCCATGGATGCTCAAGATTTTAAATTAATTAGAGATATTGCACCGGGTGAAGCTGTTTTTATTAAAAAAGGCGGGGTAATACACACCAAACAGTGTGCAGAAAACCCTCGTTTAACACCTTGTATATTTGAGTACGTATATTTAGCTCGTCCAGATTCAATTATGGACAATGTTTCGGTGTATAAATCACGTCTAAGAATGGGTGAGAAATTAGCCGAAAAAATCATGAGAACTCGTCCTGATCATGATATCGACGTGGTAATCCCTATCCCAGATACTAGTCGAACCTCTGCTTTACAGCTTGCTAATATGCTAGATGTCAAATATAGAGAAGGGTTTATTAAGAATCGCTATATTGGCCGCACGTTTATTATGCCGGGGCAACTAGAACGTAAAAAATCGGTTAGACGCAAACTTAATGCCATTGATCTAGAGTTTAGAGGTAAAAACGTTTTATTGGTCGATGATTCCATCGTTAGGGGGACAACTTCAGGTCAAATTATTAAATTAGCGCGTGAAGCCGGGGCTAAAAAAGTTTATTTTGCATCGGCTGCCCCAGCCGTTCGCTACCCAAATGTCTATGGTATTGATATGCCGGCTGTTGAAGAATTAGTTGCGCACGATAGAACAACGGACGAAGTACAACAAGCCATAGGCGCTGATTGGTTGATCTATCAAGAGCTCGATGATTTATTTGAGTCGGTTAGAAAACGTAACCCAGAAATTGTTGATTTTGATGCGGCTTGCTTTAATCAAAATTATGTTACCGGAACGGTTAGCGATGAATACCTTAGAGAGCAAGGGTTAAGTCGATCAGATGATCAAAAAGCGATCAACGATTTGGATCCTACAGTGATTGAACTGCATAACTCTCACTAATTATAAAAGGCGCATATATGTCAGATATTGATTGGCAAGATTACTCCATTGAAACGCAGGGTGTTAGAGCAGGTCAGCACAGAACGCCAGAAAATGAACATAGTGATGCAATTTTTCCAACGTCGAGTTATGTTTTTGGTAGCGCACAAGAGGCCTTTGAGAGATTTTCAGGAAAAGCTGCGGGTAATATTTATTCGCGTTTTACAAACCCTACAGTTAGAGCTTTCGAAAATCGCCTTGCTGTAATGGAAGGCGCCGAACGTGCAATGGCAACATCGTCAGGCATGGCGGCGATTAATGTTGTTTGTTTAGGCTTGTTAAGCGCCGGTGATCACGTCATTTGTTCGCGTAGCGTTTTTGGAAATACTGCATTGATGTTTAAAAATATCATGCAAAAATTTGCCGTAGAGACCACCTTTATAGATCTCGATGATATCAACGCATGGGCGTCAGCAATAAAGCCAAATACAAGGTTTCTTTTTTTAGAAACACCATCTAACCCTCTTGGCAATGTAGCAGATATAAAAGCACTAGCCGAATTAGCACATGCCAATGGTGCGTTGCTTATCGTTGATAATGTTTATTGTACGCCGGCCTTGCAAAAACCACTGAGCTTAGGCGCTGATTTGGTTGTTCACTCGGCGACTAAATATATAGATGGTCAAGGTCGCTGTATTGGTGGTGCTGTTGTTGGCAATAACGCACTGATAGAAGAAAAAATTTATCCAATTTTACGTACCGCAGGTCATACGATGAGCCCATTTAATGCATGGGTATTTCATAAAGGCTTAGAGACTCTATCGTTACGGATGGAAAAACATTGTTCCAATGCACTGATTGTTGCGAGATGGTTAGAACAGCAATCGAATGTTGAAAAAGTCTATTACACTGGCTTAGCTAATCATCCACAACATGAGCTTGCTAAGCAGCAACAAAGCGGTTTTGGTGGCATTGTTAGCTTTGAAGTAAAGGGCGGTAAAAACAATGCTTGGAAAGTTATTGATATGACGCAGATGATTTCGATAACCGCTAACCTAGGTGATGTAAAAAGCATGATTACTCACCCATCGACCACAACACATGGACGTCTAACCGAAGATGAGCGTAACAAAGCTGGTATAACAGACGCCTTAATACGCTTAGGCGTTGGCTTAGAAAATGCTGGCGATATAACAGCAGATTTACATCGAGGTCTGTCATCCTTTTAATGTTTTCTATTGGCATCTAAAAAACCAAAGACGTTGAAGTTTATCGGTTTCTTTAAATCACAAAAAAGTTGTCTTAATGCAAGCAGACTAACCAAGACATTCTAATGGTCGGTTGATATTAATCGACGTAAGCGCACTTTCAACATTCACATGTATTGCGCTTAGCTTTAAAATAAACAGTAAATAAATTAATTCGGAGTATCAATCGCATGGGTAGAGCCTACCAAAACCGCAAAGAGTCTATGGCTAAAACGTCTGATATGAAGGCGAAGGTTTATAGCCGTTATGGGCGTGAGATTTATGTTAGCGCAAAGTCAGGTGGTGTTGACCCTGAAGGTAATTTGGCACTTCGTAGCTTAATTGACCGCGCGAAAAAAGACCAAGTGCCTGCTCATGTTATTGAAAAGGCGATTGATAAAGCAAAAGGCGGTGGTGGCGAAGATTATTCTCCCGCACGTTATGAAGGGTATGGGCCCGGTGGAAGTATGGCTATTATTGATTGTCTAACTGATAACCCAAATCGTACGTTTGGTGATGTTCGCCAAGCGTTTACTAAAACAAAATGTAAAATTGGCACGCAAGGTAGCGTAAGTCATATGTTTGATCATTCTGCCATTCTAGTGTTTAAACACGATAATGAAGAAGCGGTTTTAGAGATACTAATGGATGCAGACGTAGACGTAACAGATATTGAAAATGAAAATGGTAAAATTTCCGTTTTTGCGTTACCTACCGACTACTTTAAGGCAAAACAAGCATTGCTTGATAAGCTAGGAGAAATTGATTTTGAAGTAGATGAAATCCAGTTTATTCCACAGGCATTTACTACTATGACAGGCGATGATGTAGAACTGTTTGAAAAGTTTCTTGCCATGTTGGATGATTTAGATGATGTGCAACAGGTGTATCACAACGTTGAGCTCAACTAGAAAGGACGGCCTAGTTATTAAGTAAGGGAATGCAGCAAATTGTTCTCAATTGAGATAGTCAGAAGGATGCTTGGATAAGCAATTTGAGCACTCAAAAATAACTGCCTAATTAATGAAGACCGCATTAAAACCCAAAATTTAAATGCTGTGTACCAAGTTGGTTACGCGTATCGTTTAGTGCTTGATTAGTCGGCTGTCATGTTTATGTTGGTTGATAAAAAAGTTTTAGTTTATCTAGTTATTAGCTCAATTTCTTCTTTTACATCACCTGTTATTTCTCCACTCGAGTCATAACTTATTTCTAGAAACTTAACACTTAGTTCATCAACAGTTAGTAATGTGGTGCACCGTGTACCGTAATCTTTCCCTTGAATAAAAATAGGTGATAAGAAACGCTCAAATTCGAGGCTAATCCCGGTGTTAGGTAAATCTTGGTCATTAGCTTGGGTTTGCGACTGCATCGTACTTAATAACTCAAATGGGTCGATTTTGTTGCTTGCTAACGATTTTTCTACGGCCGCTGTAGCGGTAGATAATTTTGGCCACGGGGTATTTAAGGAGGCATTACAAAGCCCATGAATACCAGCAGGTACTTGTTGAACATGTAACGAGTCATTAGAGTAATACCACAAGCCAGTGTGATCCATTAATAATAAATTGAATAACCCGTAATCAGCACGCCGTTTTTTTAGTTTTTCTATGAAGTCTGGAGCTGTGGATTGTTGAGATAAGAAATCACGCACTAAATGGCCGCGGGATAGTTTTGTATTTTCTATAAAGGGAGGTTTCCGCACATTAGTTAGTGCTGCTAGTCGGCCTGAGGTATCGGTACTTAACCAACTACCGCCAGCAACATGGTCTATGCCACCGAAAATATGCGGTTGATCTGGCCAATAACCAGCGGCTTGTGTTGCACGCTGATAATATTCGTCACGGTTAGCAACTAGCACTAATTTATAGAGGTCGTTTGGTTGGTATTTAAAAATGATTAGGCACATTGAGAATTGTGATATTTGTTTTAAATAACCGCATGTGTATATAAAACACCTTATCGCTAAACCTGTCAATTTTGAGTGCTAAATGCTAAAATATTCACCCTGATTGGTAAGTATTGCTTGCTTAAAGCCCCAAATTTTAAACCTAGGAGTGATCTGTGTTAGAAGAATATCGTAAACATGTAAATGAACGAGCTGCTTTGGGTATTGTTCCAAAGCCACTGGATGCCGAGCAAGTTGCTGGCCTTGTTGAGTTATTAAAAGCGCCGCCAGCAGGAGAAGAAGAGTTCTTGCTTGATTTGATCATTAATCGCGTACCAGCAGGAGTAGATGAAGCTGCTTATGTAAAAGCAGGTTTTTTAGCGGCTATCGCAAAAGGCGAAGCATCTTCTCCATTAATCGACCGAGTTAGAGCCACTGAGTTGTTAGGCACCATGTTAGGTGGCTACAATATTATGCCATTGGTTGAACTTCTTGATGACGCAGAACTTGCCGAAACAGCTGCAGATCAGCTGTCTCAGATTCTACTCGTGTTTGATGCTTTTCATGATGTTCAAGAAAAGGCAGAGGCTGGCAATGCTGCTGCTAAACGTGTGATTCAATCATGGGCAGATGCCGAATGGTTTACCAATAAAAAACCGCTTGCCGAAAAGTTAACCGTTAAAGTATTTGAAGTCACTGGTGAAACTAATACTGATGACTTATCACCAGCCCCTGATGCATGGTCTCGTCCTGATATTCCTTTACACGCGCTTGCGATGCTTAAAATGCCACGTGAAGGCATTCAACCAGATGTCCCAGGTGAAAGAGGACCAATCGCTCAAATTGACGAAATGGAAAAAGACGGTATTCCTCTCGCCTATGTAGGTGATGTTGTCGGCACAGGCTCCTCTCGTAAATCTGCTACTAACTCAGTGTTGTGGTTTATGGGTGATGATATTCCTTACATCCCTAATAAACGTGCGGGTGGTGTTTGTATTGGTGGCAAAATTGCGCCAATTTTCTTTAACACAATGGAAGATTCAGGCGCATTACCGATTGAAATGGATGTGTCTAAATTACACATGAATGATGTTATTGATATTTATCCTTATGAAGGAAAAGTCACTAAAAGTGGCACCGATGAAGTGTTGGCTGAATTCAAATTAAAATCAAACGTGATTCTTGATGAAGTTCAGGCTGGTGGCCGTATTCCTTTAATTATTGGACGTGGTTTAACATTACGCGCACGTAAATCACTTGGCTTGGAAGCATCAGAGATATTTAGAACTCCAGAAGCTCACGAAGATAGTGGTAAAGGCTTCACCTTAGCGCAAAAAATGGTTGGCAAAGCCTGTGGCGTAAAAGGGATTAGAGCTGGCGTTTACTGCGAACCACATATGACGACTGTTGGTTCACAAGATACAACCGGCCCGATGACTCGTGACGAGTTGAAAGATTTGGCTTGCTTAGGTTTCTCAGCAGACCTAGTGATGCAATCTTTCTGTCATACTGCGGCTTACCCTAAGCCAGTTGATGTTACAACTCACCACACCTTGCCAGACTTTATTATGAATCGTGGTGGCGTGCCGTTACGTCCGGGCGATGGAATTATCCATTCATGGTTAAACCGTATGTTGCTTCCAGATACTGTCGGTACTGGTGGTGACTCTCATACACGTTTCCCATTAGGTATTTCATTCCCTGCTGGTTCTGGTCTAGTAGCCTTTGCTGCAGCAACAGGTGTTATGCCATTGGATATGCCAGAGTCTGTTTTGGTTCGCTTTACTGGTGAAATGCAACCAGGAATTACGCTACGCGATATGGTCAATGCTATTCCTTTAGCGGCTATCGACAAAGGTTTACTAACGGTAGCGAAAGAAGGCAAAATTAATGCTTTCTCTGGTCGTATTCTTGAAATTGAAGGCTTACCTGATTTGAAAGTTGAGCAAGCATTTGAACTATCGGATGCTTCTGCCGAGCGTTCAGCGGCCGGCTGTACTATTAAGTTAAACAAAGAACCTATCATTGAATATCTGAATTCAAATATCACCATGTTGAAATGGATGATTGCTGAAGGTTATGGTGATGTTAGAACGATTGAACGTCGCATTACTTCAATGGAAGAATGGCTGGCTAATCCAGAACTAATGGAAGCCGATGCCGATGCTGAATATGCAGAAATCATTGAAATTAACATGAGCGATATTCACGAGCCTATTCTTGCATGCCCTAATGACCCTGATGATGTCAAAACATTATCAGATGTTGCTGGTACAAAGATTGATGAAGTTTTTATCGGTTCTTGTATGACAAATATTGGTCATTTCCGAGCAGCGGGTAACTTATTGCAAGAGTATGGCGGTGTAACCCCAACTCGTTTGTGGATTGCACCTCCAACTAAAATGGATGAGGCGCAATTGACAGCAGAAGGTTATTACAATATTTATGGAACATCAGGTGCACGTACTGAAATGCCAGGGTGTTCGCTTTGCATGGGGAACCAAGCACGTGTTGCAGAGAAGTCTACAGTTATTTCAACCTCTACACGTAACTTCCCTAATCGTTTAGGAAATGGTGCTTTTGTCTACTTAGCGTCGGCAGAACTGGCAGCAGTGGGGGCAATATTAGGTAAGATTCCAACTAAAGAAGAGTATATGGAATACGCCAATAAAATTGATACCATGGCGGATGAAACATACCGATACTTAAACTTTGATCAAATTGAAGAGTATCAAAAATCAGCGGATACAGTGAAGATTGCTGCTAAAGCTTGATATTGCTAGATAGTTAGGTAAGAAAAAAGGCGCTGTTTTAACAGCGCCTTTTTTTGTGATATTGTTTTTTCAAATGATTTTAAATTCATCTAAAAAAATGATGCGTGAATTTTGCAGTATGAAAGGCTCTGGGGATATTCAAATCAACTTATTATTTAATGTACCCCAGTCATAGATGGGTGAATGAACTGAATAAAGTTGTTTATCAATAATTTAATGATACAGTTATATATAAATTCCCGCTGTTTTACTTAGTTTCAAGTTTCGGGCAATATACCAATAAATATTATTATTTTGGTAAAAGTGAAACTCCATATGAATAGTAGATAAGGACTATGTTGATTTAGAAAAAAGGAATATTTTCGATTTTATTAACTTGGAGCGTTCTTAATGAGACTAAGTACCCGTTTATCCATTATTGTTTTTAGCCTTGGCTTAACAATAACTGTACTTAATTTATATGCTGTAAGACATGAGGTCCTCCAACAGCAAACACACACACACACAGAATATTTGCTGAAACGTTAGTTCGCACCATGGCGAGTGTGGTTGCCGATGATGTGATTAATGGTGATAAGGAGCAATTAACACAAATGCTGCAGGTTGCTCAAAACTACAAGAATAACTCGATTGAGTATTTGTATGTTATAGATAGGGAGGGTCATCTTTTTGCCCATTCATATGATACAGACTTCCCTAAATTTTTAAATAAACAGATTGCTAAGTACCCATCAACACTGAATGGTTCGAGACCAATTAATCTCGTTGCTCAATATAATATTGAAAATCGGGGGCTTATTTATGAATATGCTGTTGCACTAACTCCCAGCCTTTCGGGGCAAATGCACCTTGGATTAAACCAAACGAAAATTCAGGTAGCTGTTAATACGGCTAGTAAAAAAACACTCTTCTTCGGTATGGTGTTATCTATGCTATTTACATTGCTAGCATGGCTCGCTACTCGCTATGTAGTTCGTCCAATTGAACAAATTTCCACTACGTTACAGAATTATCAACCTGGGGGAAGTATCGACTTTTCATTTAAGCAATCAGACGCCCTAGATATTCAAACACTTAAGTACTCGTTAAAAGAAGCTTTCAATTCTCGTGATTACTATGAAAACCTTTTAAAGCAACGAGAACAAGACTTAGAGGTGACATTGAGTAGTATTGGAGATGCGGTTATTACTACTGATGAACAGGGACATGTGACTCGAATGAACCATGTTGCAGAAACGTTAACTGGCTGGTCAATAGAAGAAGCGCAAGGGCAGACAGTCAAAACAATTTTTCCTATTATCAATGCGTCTACAAAAGAGCCAATACCAAACCCTGTGGAAAAGGTACTCGAAACCGGTGAGACGGTTTATTTGAGTAACCATACGACCTTAATATCAAAAGAAGGTGATGAATATCAAATTGCAGACTCAGCAGCAGCTATTCGTGATGTAAATAATAATATTTTGGGCATGGTGTTAGTGTTTAATGATGTAACTGAGCAGTATGAGTTACGCCAAGCAGCGCTTCAAGCTCAACAGCAAGTTGAAAAAGCATTTAATGATATGCAGACGATGGTCGCTGTCCTAGATACTGATTTTAGAGTTACTTTTATCAATAATACGCCGCTAGAATCTCTCAGTCTTAAAGCAGAGGATGTTATTGGGAAAGAATTTTGGATGAATGACTGGTTTACTTATAACTCAGCTCTCCAAAAGACTATTCAGAGTGATTGTATCGAAGCCTTTAATGGGCGAAAGACGCTACGCGATATTGAGATAATGACTAATAACGGTGTACTGGCTCTTCAGATAGGCTTTCACCCTATACGCGATGAGAACAATAAAGTTACTCAGTTAGTAGCTGAAGGTGTTGATGTCAGTGTACGTAAGCACCTGGAAACTGAGATGCGCGCATCAATGCAGCACCTACAGCTATATCGCGAACAAACGCCATTGGCAGCTATAGAATGGAGCATCGATTTTGAGGTTGTTAATTGGAATAAAGCGGCAGAGTTAATGTTTGGTTACACACTCAAAGAAGTCGAAGGGCGTAACTTTTCCGACATGATATTACCAGAAAGTGCAGTGATAGATGTCGATAAAATATGGCAGGGCTTGATGACGAATACGGGTGGTAAAAACAGTAGAAATGAGAATGTTACAAAAGAAGGCAAGATCATCTTATGTGAGTGGTATAACAACCCGCTGATTAATGAGTCAGGTCAGGTGATTGGTGCAGTCTCGCTGGTTCGAGATATAACACAGGAACATGCTTCGCAACAAGCATTGATGAAAAGTGAACAAGAGCAACGCGATATTCTGGACACACTCAGGGACGGCATTATTACGCTTAGTGAGACGGGGGTCATACAGTCCTTTAACCGCGCTGCCGAGCATTTATTTGGTGTAAGTAGCGTAGAAGCAATTGGTCAAAATATATCGATATTAGTACGTGAAAAAGATGAAGGTCAGCCTGAGGGTTATAGTCAAGCAAACGCCATGTGTCTTTTAGCTGGTTCTCGCGAAGCTGTTGGTGTATACAAAAAAAACACCACATTCCCTATGCGCCTTACCCTTGCAGAGTTGCCAGTTTCAGCTAATGGACAACACCGATTTGCCTGTTCATGCCAAGACTTAACTGAAATAAAGTCTCAGCAAGCTCAGATTCAACGGGCACAGAAAATGGATGCTTTAGGCAAACTGGTGGGTGGTATAGCGCACGATTACAATAATATGTTGGGGGTTATTTTAGGTTATACCAGTCTCATGGAAATGAAATTTTCCAATGTTAAAGGTTTGCAAAAATACATTGGAAATATAAGCCAGGCAGGGGAACGAGCAAGACAGTTGACTAAGCGGATGCTTGCTTTTTCTAAGCAAAAGAGCACAGAGGCTGAAGCCGAAGCCGAAGCGGTTGATGTTAATAGTCTAGTGGATGATCAAAAAGATCTAATTAACAAGTCACTAACAGCAATGATCACAGTTCATTACCAACTGTGTGACTCACTAGGGCTTATATGGATTGATAAAAGTGAACTTGAAGACACGTTGCTGAATTTAGTGATCAATGCTAAACATGCCATGCCAGATGGAGGGCAACTAACTGTTAGTACAGGTGCCGTGCACCTTTCTCAGATAGAGGCAGAGATGCTTGGATTAACTGAAAATGATTATATAACATTATCGGTTAAAGATAATGGCTGCGGAATAGATAAAGACATTGTAGATTTCATCTTTGACCCATTCTTTACGACGAAAGGTATTGATGGAACAGGGCTTGGTTTAAGCCAAGTATATGGTTTTGCAGGGCGATCTGGCGGTACGATAAAAGTATATTCAGAAAAAGGCCTAGGCAGTGAGTTTACCTTATATTTCCCTCTGTATCGTGGTGAGGAAAGGAATGATACTGGCCCTATTGAAGTAAAACCATATCGTCAAGGTGAAGGGCAAGCAATTTTAGTCGTCGATGACGAACCTGCTTTACGAAAGCTAGCTCTAGAAATTTTAACGTTGGCTGGCTATCAAGTGTTGCTAGCAAGAAATGGTAACGAGGCTATAGAGATGTTAGCAACAACGAAATTTGACTTGGTTTTAAGTGATGTCATTATGCCTCAAATGGATGGTTATCAGCTTGCGAAGCATATCAAAGAAAATTATCCGAGTATTAAAGTTCAATTGGCTACGGGCTTTAGCAGTAATCGTCACTCAGCAATGAAAGATAAAAGTTTGCAGAACAACATGATGTATAAACCGTATCGTACAGGTGAATTGCTAAGGCGAGTTTCAACGTTGATCTATGGTAATGATGATGATTGAAGTTAAAAGTTATGAGCTATGGCATTGGGCTCCAGAGATGAGTGTAGGGATAGATGCTATTGATAAATATCACAAACGCTTATTTCAGTTATTTTATGAAGCTCATGTGATAGCCGAGAATGGGGGTGAGAGGGCGCTGCTAAATAAATTAGCAATGGGCCTTCTCCTATATGGAGAATCATATTTTACGCGTAAAGAAGCTATTATGCAGTCATTGAGTTACCCGTTTGCTGATAGTGAAGTCGCTCTTCACCAAATGATAAGTCAAGAATTACACCAGAAATTCAAAAATACCGTTAAAGCAAATGGGGACATTGCAGGGTTCATTGTGTATCTAAAAGACTGTTTTATAGAGTATCTAAATAAAACGAATCAACATATTAAGCGGTTTAGCAAGGAGCATGAACGAGAAATTGAAGACGCTCTAAATGTAGATGGGTTTCTTACGCTACCAGAGGAAATTATTATTTATGTGGTAGATGATGAGCCGCAACAAGTTGAAATGCTTAAAGAATTGATTGAGGTAGCTGGGTTTTCTGCAAAAGGTTTTACATCGGCAGTTGAGTTTATCAATCAGCCTGTTAGTAGTGATGATATTGTTGTGCTTGATTTAAATATGCCAGAAATGGATGGTATCGAAGTGATGAGGCACCTTCATGCAAAAGGAAGCGTGCCAAGTTATGTACTGATTAGTGGATTTGATGAGAAAGTGTTACATTCCGCTAGACAATTTGCTGATGCAAAAAAAGTGGTCGTTGCTAGAACATTAACAAAACCACTGGAGCCATATAGTTTTATTGATGAAATAAAGCAAATATATACCCATAAGAAGATCATGCTTGATAAAACTGACCTTTCTCCATTAATCTCAACATCTAGCACATCATTATTTACTCTGGCAGATTTACAGCACGCAATTGAGTCTCACTATTTGATTATTTTTTATCAGCCACAGATTGAATTAAGGTCAGGGAAAGTAGTTGGTTTTGAAGCATTAGTTCGTTTGCAACACCCCGAGCGTGGCATGATATTTCCGGATCAATTTATAGGTCTAGCAGAACAAAATAATCTGATTTCAAGTATTACCAATGAAGTGATAGATTTGGTCATCACTGATTACGGCTTATTTTGTGAAAAAGGTATTGAACCAAACATTTCAATTAACATTTCTGCACAAGATTTATTGGATTTATCTTTACCAGAGCAATTAAGTACGAGGCTAGCTAATGTTGGTATCCCAACAGGAGCCATTACTTTTGAGTTAACAGAATCAGCAGTTTTAACATCTATTTCTGACTCGCTAGATATTATGAATAGACTCCGAATGAAAGGCTTTGCCTTATCAATTGATGATTTTGGTACAGGTCACTCATCACTTGTGCAACTTTACCAAGCACCCTTTACAGAGCTGAAAATTGACCGTAGCTTTGTGATGAAAATGTTAGACGATGACGAAGCAATGTCTATCGTCAAAGTTTGCATTTACCTTGCTAAAGAATTAAAAGTGGAAACGGTTGCTGAAGGTGTTGAAACAGAGGAGATATGGAATAAACTAAAGGAGCTAGGCTGTGACATTGCGCAAGGCTTCTACCGCGCAAAACCAATGTCATTAAAAGCGTGTTGTGATTGGTTAACGACAGAGTTTAATATCAAGAGTTAGCGTGAACCATGTTTAGCGGCTTGATAGCAAAAACAATTCGAACATAATGATATTAAACCGAAAGAAAGTCTCTATAAGGTTTAACTAAAAATGTAAATAATAAGCGCCTTTAAAAGGTTTGAGGTTAGCAGAAATTTGTACGAAGGAGCATTTTTGAAAAATGGACCAATCGGCTGGTTTGTTAGATAGAAGTGGTTCCACTAATTAGGACAACCTGCTTAGGAGTTATTTTCCCAGTTAATCATGCCGCGATTAACGGCATGATGGTTTCATAATA
>NZ_JAHRVT010000004.1:0-31522 GCF_019090545.1 Cycloclasticus sp.
AAAAAACTCGTTAATTTATAAATTAACGAGTTTTTTCACATCATAAATCATGTCTTCTGTCGTTGATGACTGAGTTGCTAATAACTTTGCCTCACCCTTTGAATCAAAAACAAAAACCGCTCCACTGTGCGAAACATCGTAATTGCCTTGGGCATCAGAATCACCATAACCAAACGTCACACGGTATTTTTTTGTCATTTCTTTAACCGCTGATTCATCGCCACGAAGCCCAATAAACGCTGGGCCAAAAATATCCGTATATTTTTTAAGTTTTTCTACCGTGTCGCGCTTAGGGTCAACCGAGACAAATAAAACTTTCATCGAAGAGCCCTCAGGGTCAACGTCGGCTAACACCTGTGATAGTTGGTGCATGGTCGTTGGACAGATTCCTGGACAATTGGTAAAACCAAAAAATAACGCTACTGTGTAACCATGGTAATCACTTGCTGTCACCACCTTATTATCCTCATCAATAAGTTCAAAACTAAGGTCTGGTATTAAACCACTGACATTAGTTAAACGTGTCGGCTCGTCTTCAGCACATGCTGATAATGTGATAAGGATAGCTATAGCGGCAATGGACTTAATTTTTTTCATAATTTTCATTTTTTTGATAATTCAAACGGCGACGTAATACTAAAACAAGCCCTAAAACACTCATCATGCTAGCTGGAATCCACGTAATAATACCACCATAAATTTGATCAGCTATAGGGCTAATGGGCCATGCACGGCCACACACATCATATACATCATAAATAACATCGGTACTAAAGGTTAAATAAGCCCCTAATAATTGTTGAGGAACAACAACGACGAACATCATGATGATACGCGTTTTAAACCCCTTCCCTTCCCCACGCCATTCGGGGCCTAATACCAACCACCAAAATAAAAAGCCATCAAGAAGCATCGACCAGTTCATTACATAATACAACTTCTTACTGAGCATCGCTATAAAGTGAATGTCGGGTATTAGCCACAAATAAATTAAACCAACAAACAAAATAGGGGCTAACACAGGGTGTTGAATAAGGTGGTATAGACGCTCACAAGGCCACCTAATAAGTGTTGGCACAGACGACCAGCACGGCCAGTAATTCGGCAAGCCTTTACGCACAATTTCCACAGCACCCAGAACCATTAACATGGGTGCTAAATGATGCAAAACTAAATGCTGGAAACGATGCACCCAAAACATATACTGAGACAGGTAATCAATGTAGGTATGAGAAACAATATATATTGAGAACAAACCAATATAAAAACTGACTGCCTGCCAATACGTTTTAGCCGTTCTATCCACCCTCTTAATCGCCATAAAACCACGCGTATATAACCAAAAGAGCAATAAGAATGACACCATTAAGACAGGTGAAAACTCCCATGGTTTAAGGAAATCAAGTAAATGCATTGAAATGAATATTGTAAAAAAGCAAGATTATAACAAAGGTGTTACCCGGTACTGCATTAGCTTCATAAATATTCATTGCACAACAATTAAATTAATAATGATCTAGATCAAGAAAGTATTAATATTTAGAGATAGAGACTTAGATTAGTTCATACTTATTACTGAGATATCAGCCAATAATTTAAAAAGGAATTCAAATGATACTTAAACACCTTACCGGTAAATTCATACGATCAGATAAAGAATGGATTAAGATCCGTGATAGAAAAATCAGTATTGCTGAGTGCTTTTATAAATATATCCTTTTATTGACAGCAATCCCTGCAGTATCTGCTTTTATTGGTGCTGCAGTAATTGGCTGGGATATTGGCGACAGAAATTTTAGATTCACTTATCAAAGCACCATTCCACTTGCCGTCGCTTTCTATTTGGCTTGCATAATTGGCACCGCGATTATAGGTAAAGCAATCCATTGGATGGCAGCTACATATGGGGCAAGTAAAGATCTATCGACCTGTATGTTATTAAGCATTACGATACTTTCACCTTTCTTCCTGAGTGGTATTTTTGCCAGCGCACCCATCCCTTGGCTTATTTTTATTATGGGGCTTATCGCCATTGCTTATGCCGTTTATCTTTTATACACCGGCATTCCCATTGTAATGGGTATTAATCAAGAAAGAGGTTTTCTATTTGCCAGTGCTGTCCTTACTATCGGTTTAGTAACCATCGTTGGAATTTTAGTTGCGACAGTTAGTCTTTGGGCAATGGGCCTAGCACCAATCCATGCCTAAGAAATACACCTTAGAAATCGAGTAAAACGGTTAGTTTTCTAATTTCATATGAGGGAATAAAATTACATCCCTGATTGAAGCCGAATCAGTTAAAAACATAACCAAACGGTCTATACCAATTCCTTCACCTGCGGTTGGGGGCATACCCACTTCAAGTGCACGAATATAATCTGCGTCATAATGCATAGCCTCATCATCACCTGCTTCCTTGTCTTCTACTTGCTGTTTAAAACGTTCAGCTTGGTCTTCTGAATCATTAAGCTCTGAAAAGCCATTAGCTACTTCACGCCCGCCAACAAAAAACTCGAACCGATCGGTTACAAACGGGTCTTTGTCGCTTCTACGGGCAAGCGGTGACACTTCTGTTGGGTACTCAGTAATAAACGTTGGTTCATGAAGCTTCTCTTCAACCGTTTTTTCAAATATCTCAATTTGAATTTTCCCTAGTCCATAACTGTCTTCAACTGGAATTTTTAAGCGTTTAGTCACTTCTAATGCAGCTTCTTTTGTTGCCAAGTTTCCCCGAGTTATATCGTTGTTATAATGCAAAATAGACTCAATAACCGACATACGCCTAAAAGGCTTACCTAAGTCATAATCCTCACCTTGATAATGAACGATATTTGTTCCAAGAACACGTTCAGTCAGTGAACGAAGCATATCTTCAGTTAAATCCATCATATCTTTGTAATCTGAAAACGCCTGATAAAACTCAAGCATTGTAAACTCAGGATTATGACGTGTTGAAAGTCCCTCATTTCTGAAGCTACGATTAATCTCAAAAACTCGTTCAAAACCACCAACGACTAAGCGTTTTAGATACAATTCAGGGGCAATACGTAAAAACAACTCCATATCCAAGGCATTGTGATGTGTTGCAAATGGTTTAGCCGTTGCACCACCTGGAATGACATGCATCATTGGGGTTTCAACTTCCATAAAGTTATGATCAACGAGGTATTGACGAATATAGCTAACCACTTTACTACGTGTTTGAAATACCTTTCGTGACTCTTCGTTCATAATCAAGTCAACATACCGCTGGCGATAACGTTGTTCTTGATCTGTGAGCCCATGAAATTTTTCAGGTAAGGGCTGTAAAGACTTTGTTAGCAATCTAATTGATGCAACGCGAACTGATAACTCACCCGTTTTGGTTTTAAATAAAACGCCTTCAACCGCTAGAATGTCACCGATATCCCAACTTTTAAATGTTTGATAATGCCCTTCAGGCAGGCTGTCTCGTTGAACGAATAGTTGCATACGCCCAGTCATATCTTGTATGTGAGCAAAGCTCGCTTTACCCATAACGCGTTTACCCATTAAGCGGCCAGCTAAAGAAACGTTAACTGCTTTAGTTTCTAATGTTTCTTTATCAAATTGATCATAGTCGGCTTGTAAGCTTTCAGCATAGTGTTGGCGCTTAAAATCATTAGGGTAAGCATTGCCTGATTTTTTTATCTCAGCGAGTTTTTCACGACGAACCGCAATTAATTTATTCTCATCGTGCTCTGGGTTATTGTTCTTTTGTTCACTCATCACTTAAATTCCACTTTTTAGACTGGCTTCAATAAATTGGTCTAACGACCCATCGAGGACTGCTTGTGTATTGCCAGTTTCGACACCTGTACGTAAATCTTTAATTCTTGATTGGTCTAATACATAAGACCTAATCTGGCTTCCCCAGCCAATATCTGATTTGCTTTCTTCTTGCTCTTGTTGATCAGCCATTTTCTTTTGCATTTCTAGCTCATACAGCTTAGCTTTTAATTGCTTCATTGCTGTGGCTTTATTTTTATGCTGCGATCGATCATTTTGACATTGAACAACCGTATTGGTCGGTTCATGTGTAATGCGCACAGCAGACTCTGTTTTGTTAACATGCTGCCCACCTGCCCCACTGGCCCTATACACATCAATTCTCAAATCAGCTGGATTGATATCAATATCAATATCATCATCAATTTCTGGTGATACAAAAACAGCAGCAAAAGATGTATGACGACGGTTACCTGAATCAAATGGTGATTTCCGCACTAATCGATGCACACCAATTTCAGTTTTTAACCAACCGAATACATAATCTCCTTGAATAGACACTGTTGCACTTTTAATACCGGCCACATCACCAGCTGAAATCTCGATGATATCTGTCTTAAAATCATGTTGCTCCGCCCACCGCAGGTACATACGCAAAATCATTTCAGCCCAATCTTGGGCCTCTGTGCCACCTGAGCCTGCTTGAATATCTAAGAAAGCATTATTTGCATCCATCTCACCTGCAAACATGCGTTGAAATTCAAGTGCCGCTACTTTTTTTTCAAAAGATAATAAGTCTTCTTCTATTGTCGCGACTGTCTCATCATCATCTTCGTCAACAGCCATTTCCAACAGATCACTTGCATCTGCTAACGCGCTAGTTAATTCATTAATAGTATTGACAACAAGTTCTAGTTGACCACGTTCCTTACCCAATGTTTGTGCTCGATCAGGATCATTCCATACGTCAGGGTCTTCTAATTCGCGTAAAACCTCGGTTAAACGCTCGTCTTTTGTTTCGAAGTCAAAGGTACCCCCTAAGCGATAAAGTACGCTCTTTTAGGTCACTAATCTTATTAATGATTGGGTTAAGCTCACGCATGGCAAAAGTTACTAAAGGTGGTTATTCGGTTGTTACCGGTTCTTCTGACCCTTGTAACAAAGCATCTAACGTATGCCATGGTAATGTTGCACATTTAACACGTGCAGGATATTCACAGACACCTGCTAATACGGCTAGTTTTCCAAGCTCGTCCATTTCAACATGCTCACCCGTTGCCATTTTATGGAACAATGAAAATAGGTGTTGAGCTTCTTCTTCGGTCTGCCCTCTAACGATATCTGTCATCAATGATGCTGAGGCTGTTGAAATTGCGCAACCTTGACCCTGAAAGCTAGCATCACTAATTTTACCGTCTGAAAATTTTATAAAAAGCGTTAATCGGTCTCCACATAATGGATTAAAGCCGTCTATTTGACGATCTGCATCGTCCATCGCGCGGAAATTTCTTGGGTTTCTATTATGATCAAAAATAACTTCTTGATATAGATCTCTTAAATCATCCAACATTAGCCAAACATCTCTATTAAGTTTTCAATTCCAGCCATCAAAGCATCGACTTCTTGATGCGTATTATACATTGCAAATGAAGCTCTCGCAGTGGCAGGCACTCCAAAAAAATCCATCACAGGCATTGCACAATGATGCCCTGCTCTAACTGCAATACCTTGATGATCCATCATCGTACCAATATCATGCGGGTGGATACCGTCTAAAACGAACGACATAATCGCTCCTTTTTCTTTAGCCGTACCAATAACTCTTAATTTATCAATGCGTTTAGCTTGTGCTACAGCATAGTTTAATAATGCATTTTCATGCGCCGCTATCTCATCAACCCCAATGCTGTTTACATAGTCTATTGCTGCGCCTAAACCAATCGTTCCAGCAATGTTTGGTGTTCCCGCTTCAAACTTATACGGTACTTTGTTATAGACCGTCTTATCAAATGTAACAACACTGATCATGTCACCACCACCTTGATAAGGCGCCATTTGTTCAAGTTGCTCCATTTTTCCATACAGAGCACCAATACCGGTTGGTGCGTACAATTTATGCCCAGAAAACACATAAAATTCACAATCAAGCGCCTGCACATCAACTGAAATATGAGGAATTGCTTGAGCGCCATCCACAAGAACAGGAACATCATGCTGATGAAGCTGGTCGATTAGTTGCTTAATTGGGTTAATTGTTCCCAACGCATTGGACATGTGCGATATAGCCGCAAACTTAATTTTGTTGCTTATCAATGCTTCAAACTCTTCCAGCATCAGCTCACCATGCTCATTAATTGGTGCCACCTTTAAGCTAGCCCCTGTTTTTTTGCATAACATCTGCCAAGGAACAATATTGGAATGGTGCTCCATCGCGGTGATCAATATTTCATCGCCTTGTTTAATTGTTTCTGCTAAGCCATTGGCGACTAAGTTAATAGCTTCTGTCGCCCCACGGGTAAAAACAATTTCTTTTTCTGATGCTGCATTCAAAAACTGTTGAACAGTTTTACGCGCATTCTCATACGATAAAGTAGCCCGTTCACTTAATGTATGAACACCTCGATGGATATTAGCATTATCGTTTTCATAATAGTTAACGATACTATCTATCACCTGCTTAGGTTTTTGGCTTGTCGCTGCATTATCAAGGTATACCAATGGTTTACCCCGAACTTGCTGATCTAAGACAGGAAAGTCCTGACGGATTTTATCAACATCATACGCGGCTAAATTTTCTACTGATTGATTCATAACCACTCTTTTTTCATACCGGCCTGTGGGAAGCGTTTAAGCAAGTTTGCTAACAAGGCCATTCTTAATGGTTCAAAACTAACTCGCTCAATCATTTCGTTGGCAAACGCGAAGGTCAACATATTTTTTGCAGTTTGGTTGTCAACGCCCCTAGACTGCAAATAGAAAACAGCTGCATCATCAAGCTGACCAACCGTTACACCATGAGCACATTTAACGTCATCAGCATAAATTTCCAATTGTGGCTTGGTGTCAACTTCGGCACGATCGGATAACAATAAATTTCTGTTATTCATTGCTGCATCAGTTTTTTGAGCATCTTGCGCAACAATAATACGCCCTTGGAAAACACCCGTTGAATGGTCGCCTAAAATTCCTTTATAGAACTCATTACTAACAGCGTGCGGCTGTGCATGATTTAAGCGCGTATGTTGATCCATATGCTGACGATCTTGTCCAACATATAAACCATCCATAGTACAGTCAGAGGCTTCTCCTAGGGTTGCATGAGCCTCCGTGCGCGAGATACTTGCACCAAAAGTGTAACTGTTCTGATTAAATATTGCATTTTTCTCAAGCCGTGAATAAACACCACCAATATGATAGGCGCTTGTAGATTCAGATTGTAAACGATGGTGTGATAAGTTTGCATTCGGCTCAACAACCACTTCGCTGACAACGTTTGTAAGATAACAGCTGTCATCAACTGCATGATAGGTTTCAATGATTTGTGCTTTTGATGATGCTTGAGCAAGTATTAAGTTTCTTGTATTACTCAGTGTTAATGCGCCTTGTTTTGATGAGATAAACGCTACCTGAATAGGTTTATCGACCACCGTGTTTTCCTCAATACAAATCAACGCACCATCAGAAAAAAGAGCGGTATTAAAATTAATGAACCCTAACGCTGGTGTTTCTACTACAGAATCCAATAATGACTTAATAAGCGCTTCGTTATCGACTAGGCCATCACTCAAAGCGGAAACAATCACACCATTCGGTATATCCTTAAGCGAAGAAAGCTCAGCTTGATAAAAGCCGTCAACAAACACGATGTGATGGCAGTCATCTAACAAGACACTATCGACAAATGCAGAATCGACCTGTCCAGCGACATCGGGCAGTGTAAATTGATTCTTTTCTATCGGCGTAATATTCGTATATCGCCACTCTTCTTCACGAAACGTTGGAAAACCACTAGCAGAAAATTGCTCTGCCGCTTGTTTACGTAGATTAGCTAACCA
The DNA here is from genome assembly GCF_019090545.1 of Cycloclasticus sp. NCBI lineage: Bacteria > Pseudomonadati > Pseudomonadota > Gammaproteobacteria > Thiotrichales > Piscirickettsiaceae > Cycloclasticus > Cycloclasticus sp. The sequence continues at coordinate 7,803 of NZ_JAHRVT010000004.1, forward strand.
ATCAAACCCTTCACCAAGAAGCTGTTTTTTTTGATCTAGCACTAAGCCAGTGTAATGAGTATTTGGTAAATGCGTAACAGACATAATTAACTCGCTAATTTTTCGTCAACCCAAGCATAGCCTTGTTTTTCAAGTTCTAATGCTAGTTCTGGACCACCTGACTTAACGACTTGTCCATGAGCTAATACATGAACGTAATCAGGTTTAATATAATCTAGCAAACGCTGGTAATGAGTCACTAAAACAAATGAACGTTCAGGGTTACGTAGGCGGTTAACGCCTTTAGCAACGACTTGAAGCGCATCAATATCTAAACCAGAATCTGTTTCATCTAACAAACATAATGACGGCTCTAATACTGACATCTGAAGAATTTCATTACGCTTTTTCTCGCCGCCAGAGAACCCTTCATTAACGGCGCGGTATAGAAACTTTTCATCCATATCGAGCTCTTTCATTTTTCCCTTTACCATGGAAATGAAATCCATCGCATCAAGCTCTGGTAAGCCGTTAAATTTACGCACACCATTAAGTGCAGCCTTTAGGAAATAAATATTGCTCACACCTGGGACTTCAACCGGGTATTGAAAAGCCAGAAATACGCCTGCCCAAGCACGCTCTTCTACACTCATTTCAAACAAGTCTTTACCGTTAAATAATACACGGCCTTCGGTTATTTCATAGCCTTCTCGACCAGAGAGCACGTATGACAAGGTACTTTTACCAGAGCCATTTGGACCCATAATCGCATGTACTTCACCAGCGCCAATTTCTAAATTAATACCTTTAAGAATTTCTTTTCCTTCTACACTGACGTGTAAATTTTCAACCTTTAACATATCTTTATTCCTTAACTATTTTATTTATTAACCAACACTGCCTTCAAGACTAATGCCAAGTAGGGCCTGCGCTTCAACCGCAAACTCCATCGGTAATTCTTTAAACACTTCTTTACAAAATCCGTTCACAATCATCGAGACAGCATCTTCGGCAGAAATGCCTCGTTGCATGCAATAAAATAATTGGTCTTCACTGATCTTAGAGGTCGACGCCTCATGTTCGATGGTCGCAGTAGGGTTTTTTGTTTCTATATACGGAAAGGTGTGCGCGCCACATTGGTCACCCATTAACAACGAGTCACATTGTGTATAGTTTCGAGCATTTTCAGCACCTCGACCTACTTTAACAAGACCGCGATACGTATTTTGCCCATGCCCCGCCGAAATACCTTTTGAGATAATTGTACTACTCGTATTCTTTCCTTGGTGGATCATTTTTGTGCCGGTATCTGCTTGTTGGTAATTATTCGTCAACGCAACTGAATAAAACTCGCCAACAGAATTATCACCCTTCAAGATAACACTGGGGTATTTCCACGTAATCGCGGAACCTGTTTCAACTTGTGTCCAAGACACTTTGGCATTGTCTTCACGACAATCAGCGCGTTTTGTTACAAAATTATAAATACCACCAAGGCCGTTCTCATCACCCGGATACCAATTTTGAACAGTTGAATATTTAATTTCAGCATCTTTCAAAACCACCAATTCAACCACTGCTGCGTGCAATTGGTTTTCATCGCGCATAGGCGCTGTACAACCTTCTAGGTAACTGACATGGCTACCTTCATCTGCGACAATTAAGGTTCGCTCAAACTGTCCGGTATTAGCCGCATTAATTCTAAAGTAAGTAGACAGTTCCATTGGACAGCGAACGCCCTTAGGAATGTATACAAATGAGCCATCACTAAACACCGCAGCATTCAACGCTGCATAAAAATTATCATACTGTGAAACCACAGTGCCTAAGTACTGTTTAATCAACTCTGGGTGGTCTTTAACCGCTTCTGAGAATGAACAAAATATAACACCCGCTTCAGCTAGTTTATCTTTAAACGTGGTCGCGACAGATACACTATCGAACACAGCATCAACGGCCACACCGGCAAGACGCATTTGCTCTTCCAGTGGAATTCCTAATTTGTTATAGGTACTGATAAGTTCAGGGTCCACCTCATCTAAACTCTTAGGTCCATCTTCCATACTTTTTGGCGCTGAGTAATAGCTGATATCCTGAAAATCTATTTTAGGAAATTCAACAAACGCCCACTCGGGGTGTTCCATTGTTAGCCAATGTCGATATGCTTCTAATCGCCATTCCAGCAGAAACTCAGGCTCTTCCTTTTTTGCTGACAAGGCTCTGATAACATCTTCATTTAGGCCTGGCGGAAAAGAATCTGATTCAATATCCGTCACAAAACCATCTTTGTACGCTTGACCTATCCTATCTTTTAAATTTTCATTAGATGCTGACATCTAGCTCTCCACTTTTAAATCACTTGTTTTGACCATTTCTGGCACACTAAAATTAACTGTTTGCTGCCTAACCGGGGTAATCATATCTGCCAGACTAACCGCCTCAATAGCGGTATAGACGGCTCTGTTTATTAAATGCCAATTACCCTTAACTTCGCACGAGGCTTCCTGTTCACATAGACCTGAAATCGTACTGCATTCAGTCATACTAATTGGGCCTTCTATCGCGGTAATTATGTCAGCCACGTTTGTTTCACTGGGGGAGTTTACTAATGCGTAACCACCTTTAGATCCACGGTGAGAGACTAAAATGTTATTTTTTGTTAACAATTTAAGAATCTTACTCACGGTGGGTAACGCAACACCTGTTGCATTGGTTAAGTCAGAAGCAGCATGAAGCGCATCTGGATGATGAGCAATATGCGTCAAAATAACGCTCGCGTAATCTGTAAGTTTACTGACTCTTAACATAATAACCTCATATATAGGACTATTTTAGTACTATATAGGTTCAATGTACACCTAAAATCGTAAGTCTGAGCCAGTTATGCACCTAAAAACAACAAGCTAGCGCCCTGTTTTTTAATTATTGAAATCAGTTAAATCCTAAAACTAAACGTGCCAAATGATAAACCTTACGTTGCTGACCCTAATTTAATACGCAACGTTTCACCGGCAAATTCCACAACATCGCCAGAAACAATTTTTTTACGTTTCCTTGTTTCTATCTCACCATTTAACAAGACCAACCCTTCACTGATGACCAATTTTGCCTCGCCACCACTGGCAACCAGATTTTCAAACTTCAACACTTTATACAACTCTACTGGTTCCTTTGGAATTTCAACGTCAATCATAATTATTATTAACTCTTTATGGGCAAAATGTTTTTGCTTTATCGTCTGGCAAATCATAATACTGATACAAACAAATCATGGCAGGTTCATTTGAAGCCTCAACGTTCATACTTTGAAGCAATTCTTGCCACAGCCCCACTCGATCACTGCTCCCTGCATAGCGTGCCGTTGCATTACGTTTTGTAAGCCATAAACCATTTGCATTAAAACTATACACCGGTAGTAAATCATTACGCTGAGATGCCGGAAGTATTTTTGGGTTTAAATTATCCAGCACTAACGGTTCAGCATTTGGCTTGTTAAAATAACTTACAACCATGTGCGCCCTATTAATATCTAAGGCTTTGACATAGGTTAGACGAAGCTTCTCTTCTTCGACGCCCATCGCTGTTAAAGTAAAATACTTTGCAATTGATAGATCTTCACAATCACCGGCCTTAGTCACCAGAGTTTGTAACGGTGTTGCCCAATAGTCTTGCTTTCCCCAATGATAAATATCATCAACAAACTCAACTTTGTTAACAAAATCATTAACTGCATTCAATTTATCAATATCTGGCTTTTTAGCCCCTTGCTCTATCAGCGTTTTCCATGCCTCAACACGCTGTCGAGTTTCAGGGTTAATCCCATCTATTAAATGAGGGTTTTTCGGTGCACCAGCACAAGCTATTAGTAAATTAATAACTACTATGACGAAGAAATGTTTAAAAATAGCTTTCATCATTTAATGACTGAGTATTTCCATAGTTTTGGCTAACTCAAAATCTTTTTTTGATAGCCCGCCTACTTCATGTGTTATCAAATTCACATTAACTGTTTTATAAACATTAAACCACTCCGGATGATGACCTAGTTTCTCAGCATAAAGAGCCACCTTTGTCATAAAGCCAAACGCCTCGATAAAATTTGAGAAGGTAAATGTCTTAGCCAGCTTTCCACTCTTCAAGATCCAATGAACAGATGTAAGCTGATTTAAGAGGGCAAGCTCCCTGTCAATTTCTAACTTTGAATATTGTTCAACCATCTGATCCTCCGAATTTGTGATACATCATTAGCAAAAGATCTAAATATGATTCAAATAATTAGGAGCTAAACAAAGGCCGTTAATCATTTTCTTCTCTACTGCTAAACGCATTTAAAATTGCTTCACTTCTTCTAGATGCCTAACTAATAATTGCACCCTTGAGCGCCCCATATAGGTGTTAACATCTAATTGATAAGCAACAACCACCTCATTTAAACCAATAATACTGCCTGGATTATCTACATTAAAATAAATCGCGTCTATCACTCTGTTGTTACTTAACGTCTCAAAAGATAACTTCACGTGTTTTTGTGACAAAATTCGCGCTTGCTTTACCTTAAAACGACCAACAAAAACCGGTTCCGGAAAGTTTTGACCCCAAGGTCCAGCTTGTCGAAGTGTTTCAGCAAATGTTAAATTAATATCGTTATCAGGCACCTCTCCGTCTACTAATAACACATCATCAGGCAATTCATTATTAAGACGTTTTTTAACGGCTACATTAAATGCCTCGATAAATAGGCTTAAATTATTTTCATCAATCGTCATCCCTGCCGCCATTGCATGACCACCGAATTTTTTTAATAACCCAGGGTGTAAACTAGCCACATCGTCTAGCGTATCTCTTATGTGTAAACCGGGGATCGAACGTGCTGAGCCTTTTACATCTTCACCATCACCCTTTGCGAAAGCAATCACTGGTCGATTAAGTTTTTCTTTAATTCGCGATGCCAGTATACCTATCACACCTTGATGCCAGTATTCATCGAACAAACAAACACCCCATTGATCATGTTGATGCTGACTTGGTTTTAACGAAGCCAAAATCTTGTATGCATCTTGTTTCATATCCTCTTCAATTGAACGACGCTCTATATTCAACATGTCCAATTGCTCAGCCATATCGCGTGCCTCTTGTTCACTATCGGTGAGCAAGCATTGAATACCGAGAGACATATCATCAAGTCGCCCGGCGGCATTTAACCGTGGACCAATAGCAAAACCTAAATCACTAGAAACAACACGCTCTGGTTCACGCTTAGCAATATTAAGTAAGGCAATAATCCCTGGAACGCATTTTTTTGCTTGTATCCTAAGCAAGCCTTGATAGACCAATTTACGGTTAAGCTCATCTAGGGGTACCACATCTGCCACCGTACCAAGCGCTACAATATCGAGTAGGTTTGCAAGATTAGGCACTGGTTGCTTATCAAACACACCTTCAATTTTTAAGGCGGCTCTCAGTGCCAATAAAACATAAAAGATGACGCCAACACCCGCTAAGGATTTACTAGGAAACTCATCACCCTGTAGTTGTGGATTAACGATTGCATCTGCATTTGGTAGTGTTTTAGGTGGTAAATGATGATCGGTAACAATGACTTGGCAGCCTTTCTTGATAGCATGCGCAACCCCTTCCACACTAGAAATACCGTTATCTACCGTGATTAATAAATCTGGCTTTAACTCTAGTGCAACATCAACAATTTCAGGCGTTAGGCCATAACCAAATTTAAAGCGGTCGGGTACAACAAAGTCTAAATTAGTTGCACCCAACATCCGTAAACCTCTAATAGCTACCGCACACGAAGTGGCACCATCCGCATCAAAATCAGCCACAATGAGTATTTTTTGATCTGTTTTAATTGCCGTCTTAATAAGGCTGACAGCTTTATCAATACCTGAAAGGCGTTGATAATTCGGTAAGTTCTTTAATGTACGGTCAAGTTGTTGCTCATGGGTAACCCCACGATTTAAGTACACTTGCCGTAAAACAGGATGTAAATCTGGCAAAGCGTCTGAATCATGGCCAGTTGACTCACGATGTTTTATAACAATAGATGAGCTTGCTAATTCGGTTTCGCCCGCCATTACGGCATTATAACTTGTCTAAAATAGCCGCTTTAACAGCATCCAATGACGCCTCAATGGCGTTAGAATTTACCGCGCACTGCGCGATGGCCGTATCGGGGTCTTTCAGCCCATGTCCAGTTAAGGTACAAACAACCGTACTGCCCTCAGGGATTTTGCCGTTTTTTATATCACGAATAGCACCGCCAACTGAAGCAGCAGACGCGGGTTCACAGAAAATCCCTTCTTTTTCAGTGAGTAACTTTTGTGTTGCAAGAATTTCTTCATCAGTCAGCAAGTCAAACCAACCACCTGATTCCTTTTGTGCCGCCCACGCTTGATCCCAAGATTGTGGTCGCCCAATACGAATTGCTGTTGCTACTGTTTCTGGTTCATCAATCATTTCACCTTTTAAGAAAGGAGCTGCGCCAGCTGCTTGATAGCCCACCATCACAGGGCGCTTAGCGGTTGCATATTGTGTACGATCATATTCGCAATCACCTTCACAAAATGCACATGAATCGGTTACGTGCTCACCGGCTGGTTGTGCCATTTCACTATACCCAATCCAGTGAGCTGTAATGTTTCCAGCGTTACCGACGGGTAAACAATGATAATCTGGCGCTTTACCTAAGGCCTCAACAATTTCGTAGGAGGCAGTTTTTTGGCCTTGCAAACGATAAGGGTTAATAGAGTTAACAATGGTTACAGGCGCGTGCTCTGCAACCTCTTTAACCAATTGCATCCCATGATCAAAGTTACCTTTAATTTGTATTATTTCTGCGCCGTGAATCATTGCTTGCGCCAATTTACCTAACGCAATTTTTCCTTCAGGAATTAATACAAAGGCTTTAATACCTGCACGAGCAGCATAGGCCGCTGCTGATGCCGAGGTATTACCTGTAGATGCACAAATAATAGCCTTACTACCCTCTTCGACTGCTTTTGTTACCGCCATCGTCATGCCACGGTCTTTAAAAGAACCCGTTGGGTTCAAGCCTTCATACTTAACATAAATATCGACATTTTTACCAATCAACGCCGGAATATTCTGCAATTGAATAAGCGGCGTATTCCCTTCACCTAAACTAATCAAGCGTGTGCTGTCAGACACTGGCAACACAGTTTTAAATTTGTCTATTAGACCGATATAACGATTTCCTGTTGGCATAGTCATTCCTATTGTAACGATTCGACACGAATACGAACCGCTGGTTGATTGATTGAATCAAGTGATTCAATTTCTGTTAACGCGTTGATCAGTGATTTTTCAACAACGCTATCTGTCAGTAAAATTACTTGAGCCTTATCACCATGTTGCTCTGGCTCTTTTTGCTGAACTGCTTCGATGCTAATACCATGGTCTGCTAAGATTTTCGTAATTGCTGCCATAACACCGGGTTTATCTTCGACAGACAAACGCAAATAAAATGCGGTTGTAATACTTTCAATCGGAAGAATCGGTAATTCTTCCAGCCCTGAGGTTGCAAAACCTAATGCAGGCACAGCATTTACTGCAGGCGTATCTAAGTCTCGACAAATATCGATAATATCTGCGATAACAGCTGACGCTGTTGCCTCTGCACCGGCCCCTGCTCCGTAATATAATGTTGGTCCAACTGCATTGCCTTTCACTACAACGGCATTCATCACACCATCCACATTGGCAATAAGCCTTTTTTCTGGAATTAACGTTGGGTGAACACGCATTTCCACACCCATTTTTGTTTTTCTCGCAACACCTAAATGTTTAACACGGTAGCCCAGCTCATCAGCATAGGCAATATCTAATGGGGTGACTGTTGAAATACCTTCTGTATAGACTCGCTCGAAATTAAGCGGCATACCAAAAGCTAATGAGGCCAAAATACACAGTTTATGTGCGGCATCGATGCCTTCAACATCATATTCTGGGTCTGCTTCAGCATATCCTAGCTCTTGCGCTTCTTTCAATACATCTGAAAATACACTGCCTTTTTCAAACATTTCGGTCAGTATAAAGTTACCCGTTCCGTTAATAATTCCGGCTAGCCACTCTATGCTATTTGCGCTGAGTCCCTCACGCATCGCTTTTACAATTGGAATACCACCAGCAATAGCAGCTTCATAAGCCAGCGTTACTTTGTTTTCAGCAGCAGCAACAAACAACTCATTACCATGGTTCGCAATAAGCGCCTTATTTGCTGTGACTACGTGCTTACCTTTAGATAAAGCCTCAAGAATTAAAGACTTCGCTGGTTCTATACCACCCATAAGCTCGACCACTATCTGAACATCAGGGTCGTTGATAATCTCTTGCGAATCTGTCGTTAGGTGCAGCGTATCGGTATTACAAATTCGTGGGCGCGTTATATCCCGTGCACTTGCTGAACTAACAACAATTTCACAACCACTGCGACGTGATATATCTTGAGCATTTTTAGTTAAAACATTAACTGTACCGCCGCCTACCGTACCTAGACCTAATAGCCCAACCTTTACAACTTTCAAGCGATTCCCCTTCGTTCAATTAAGGGCGCGATTATACAGGATTTAACCTCGGACGAAAAAGCAGTTATGCCAGATTATCGTTTCGAAACATTTGTTTAATACCCCGAACAGCTTGACGTGTTCGGTGGGTATTTTCAATTAACCCGAAGCGCACATATTCATCACCAAAATCACCAAAACCAATACCCGGAGATACCGCCACCTTTGCATCTTTTAGCAACTTTTTAGAGAATTCTAAAGAACCAAGAGAGCGATATTGTTCAGGGATTTTTGCCCATACAAACATGGTTGCTTTAGGTTTTTCAACCGCCCAACCAATTGCATTAAGCCCGTCACACAACACATCCCTTCTCTCTCTGTATAAGGTACGTATCTCATCAACACAATCTTGCGGACCTTCTAGTGCAGCAATTGCCGCTACTTGAATAGGTGTAAACATCCCATAATCCAAATAAGACTTTATACGTGCTAATGCGCCCACCAATTCTTTGTTTCCACACATAAAGCCCACTCGCCAACCAGGCATGTTGTACGTTTTTGACAACGAATAAAACTCAACAGCAATATCTTTAGCGCCTGGAACCTCAAGAATAGACGGCGCCTTATAACCGTCGAATACAATTTCTGCATAGGCATTATCATGCACGACCCAAATGTCATGCTCTTTAGCCATTTTTACTACTTTCTCAAAAAACTCTAAATCAACACACTGCGTTGTTGGGTTACCCGGAAAGTTTAATACCAACATTTTGGGTTTTGGATACGACGTTTTTATTGCTTTTTCAAGTTCACTAAAAAAATCTACTTCAGGGCTAATTGGAACATGTCGAATATCAGCCCCCGCTATAACAAAACCATAAGGGTGTATTGGATAAGCTGGGTTGGGAACCAGCACGGCATCACCGGGGCCAAGAGTCGCCATTGCTAAATGCGCCAAACCTTCTTTAGAACCAATGGTAACAATGGCTTCTGAGTCAAAATCTAGGTCTACGTCATATTTTGTTTTATACCAGCCACAAATAGCTTTTCTTAAACGAGGGATACCTCGTGAAACGGAATATCGATGAGTATCACCACGTTGAGCGGCTTCGGTCATTTTATCAACGATATGTTGAGGAGTTGGCTGATCAGGGTTACCCATACCAAAATCGATGATATCTTCGCCTGCTGCACGCGCTTGTGCCTTTAAATCATTAACAATATTAAAAACATACGGTGGGAGACGTTGTATTCTAGCGAAATCATGCATATTGTATCAGGGCCATTATGTAAGACGAGATGAGCGCGATACAGTACTCATCTGCATTTTAACTGTCAACATTAATGTAATACAAAGGACCCAATCAAGGCCCTGCATCACTAATGTAGTAGAACAGATGCTGACATTCCTTCATTTTCAAGAATCGAGCGCAATGATTTAAGTGCATTCATTTGTATCTGCCTAACACGCTCTCGAGTTACCCCCATTTCATTTGCTACTTGCTCTAAAGTAGATGCATGGTAGCCACGAACACCAAAACGACGAGAGATCACCTCTCTTTGCTTATCGTTCAACAGTTCCAGCCAAACTGTCAGGTTCTCTCGGACTTCTTCAGACTGTAAAATATCAGTAGGTTCTTTAGCATCTTGATCAACAACCGTATCTAAGACTTGTTGGTCAGAGTCTTGCGAAAGAGACGCATCCAGTGATGAAACATTATCAGCGTGCATACGAAACATTTTTTCAATGACCTCTACAGGCTTACCTGTTACTTCAGCCACTTCTTCAGCACTGGCTTCACGATCGAGTTGTTGACTGAGTTCACGGGCTTTTTTGAGATAAATATTCATCTCTTTGATAATATGAATTGGCAAACGAATCGTTCTGGTTTGATTCATAATCGCTCTTTCAATTGTTTGTCTAATCCACCATGTTGCATAGGTTGAAAATCTAAAACCTTTTTCGGGGTCAAATTTTTCAACCGCACGAATCAACCCTAAGTTTCCTTCTTCTATTAGGTCCAGCATAGGAAGACCACGGTTCATATAACGTCGTGAGATTTTAACCACTAACCGCAAATTACTTTCAATCATTCGCTGTCTTGCTGGGTGATCCCCTTTTTGCACAAGACGACCATAAAATACCTCTTCTTCAGCGGTTAATAAGGTAGATTCACTTAATTGATTTAGATACAGCTGAGTTGGGTCGTTAGTAGTTGTTTTTGATTTTTTATTATCGTCCATAGTATTCTCTCAGTCTGATTTTTTATCAGATGATTTATTAGTTAGCATTTCCTTGCATTTACTTTCTTAATACTGGCATATACTCTAGTATCGAAACTGCCTTACCGTGACGCCTCATTTCGAAAAAAAGAACCCGACGGTTTTTATTGTCGACACCTATTTCTGCTATAACCTCACCTTTTTTAACAACGCTGCCTTCACTGACTAACACACGTTTGTTATAACCATAGGCCGTTAGGTACTCTTCATTATGCTTCACTATTATGAGGTTACCATAGCCCTTTAAACCACTGCCTGCATAAACAACCTTACCACTTTCACTTGCTTTAACCTGCTCACCGGTTTCTCCAAATAACACCAGACCAGATTTAACAAGGCCTTTCTCAAAGCTTGTAACGTTTATCGGCCACTGCCAATTTAACTTTAACCTTTTTTGATAATTATTTGAAGTACTCTTCGTTATCTTTTGTTTTTTAAGTGTTTTTTTGGCTGGTTTTAATGATTTATTCTTATCATTTGTTTTTAAATTGCTACCAATTAAGGTCAATTTCTGACCTTTATAAATTGTATAAGGCCATGAGATATTATTCCATTGAGCTAATGTTCGGTAATCTTTACCATTTTGCCAAGCAATTGAATACAAGGTATCGCCAGCACGAACGATATGTACTTTAGATGAAGTTGATTTCGTAGGTAAATGATTATTATAGACTGGCGCATGAACACTAGAGCCACCACAAGATATGAGCGTGCAGATTACGAGCAAAACACTTATTAAAGTAACAGTATCTTTAATGGCTTTTAAGCTAAACACGTTAATAAAATCTAGAGATTAACAACCCCATAACAATCATCGCTGTCACGATCCAACCAGTTACCTCTATATAGTCATTGAGTTTGTTTTTCAAACTATTACCACCTAACGACACCAGGAAAGCCACTAAAAAGAACCGTGCCCCACGACCGACTAGAGAGGCAAGGACAAAGGGGATAAACATCATACCGAGCAAGCCTGCAGCAATCGTAAACAACTTATAGGGAATCGGTGAGAAGCCAGCTATTAAAATTGCCCAAAAGCCCCAATCTATAAACCACGCGTTTACATGTTCCAATTTCTCACGGTAGTGAAACATTTCAATAATCGGTTCTATCAACTCAAACGAAAACATTCCAATTAAATAACCAAATACTCCGCCAATAACTGAACCAATAGTGGTTATCATTGCAAAATAAAAACTTTTCGACGGTTTTGCTAAACACATTGGTGCCAACATAACATCTGGGGGAATGGGGAAAAATGAAGATTCTGCGAAACTTAAAGTAAAAAGGTACCTGTTAGCTTTTGGGTGCTCCGCCCAAAATAAAACCTGCTGATATAAACGTTTAAACAATCTAACGCCTCCTAGGCACGCCCTTTTAAAAAAGGTACGAAACTAACTTCTTCAATCGTTTCAACTTCATAAGCCGATTCTGTTCTGGTCACTCGCTGTAAAACTTGTTGCCCTTCTTTACCAACAGGAATAATCAGCCTAGCACCAATGGTTAGTTGCTCTAATAACTTCATAGGAATCTCAGCAGGTGCGGCGGCTGCCAAAATAGCCTGATAAGGCCCACATGCCTTCCACCCCCAACCGCCATCTGAATGTTTGAAACTTATATTTCTAACCCCTATATCAGCCAACACTCTCTTTGCTTGTTCTTGCAACGGCCTGATTCTTTCAACTGAAAATACTCTGGGTATTAAACTGGCCAAAATAGCAGATTGATAGCCCGAACCAGTTCCAACTTCTAAGACATTTTCAGGCAAACCATCTTCAATCAATAGTTCAGTCATGCGCGCAACCATATACGGTTGCGAAATGGTTTGACCATGCCCAATTGGTAGCGAGGTATTCTCATAAGCCCGACTTGATAAGGCTTCAGCCATAAATAAGTGCCGCGGTACTTTTCTCATTACCGATAACACCCGCTCATCCTTAATACCTAGTTCTTTTAAATGAGCAATAAGCCTGTCTCGGGTGCGCTGCGAAGTCATCCCAATGCCTGTTAGGTCTTTCATAAAACGAGCTCTTCAAGCCAATCATTTAATGTATTTAAACGCTGGTAGTTGGTTAAATCAATTTTTAACGGCGTAATCGAAACATAACCATTTTCAACAGCATAAAAATCTGTTTCTTCACCCGCATCTTGCTGCGCGCCAGGCGGCCCTACCCAGTATATTTTTTTATTCCTTGGGTCACGCCCCTCTATTACCGGCTCTGAACGATGTCGTTGACCAAGCCTTGTCGCTTTAAGACCCTTTATCTCTGTTAATGGCAAATCAGGGACATTAACATTTAAAATTGTATCGGCCGGAAGCTCTTTAACCATCAATTGATTGAGTAACAGCACAGCAATATTTGCCGCTGTTTCAAAGTATCTTGGCTTACTAGAGGTAATTGAAATAGCAATTGACGGTAAGCCTAAAAAGCGCCCTTCAGTTGCCGCAGCAACCGTACCGGAATACAAAACATCATCACCCATATTTTCTCCGTTATTAATGCCAGAGAATACAATACTGGGGTCTTCTTTTAACAAGCCTGTAATCGCTAAATGAACGCAATCTGTGGGGGTTCCATCAACACTAAAGTAACCATTATCCATTTGCTGTACTCGCAGCGGCATATCCAGTGTTAAAGAGTTACTCGCCGCGCTTCTGTTTCTATCCGGCGCGACCACAGTAACACGAGCTACTTCAGATAGTTTATTCGCCAATGCCGACAAACCAGGGGCTAAATACCCATCATCATTACTTACTAAAATATGCATTAAGTTTATCTAGATACCGTTACTTATAAAAAAATTAGCGCTCAAATTTGATAAACTCATATTATGCCTGAAGATAAAAAAAAACGCCTAAGTTCCGATAATGATTCTCAATTATTCCGTGAGTTTATTGGAGAGGTAAACATACTCTCGAACACAGAACGGCATTTCTATGATGATACGTCGAAACCAAAACCAATAAAAAAAAGCTTTCCACCTCTAAAAGCGGATCATGAATATATTGTTGATCACACAAATGACATTACATCAGAGCAATACGTTTTCTTTGCCCACAGCTCTGTCCAAGCTAAAACGATAAAAAAATTAAAACGAGGCGCGATAACAATTAATGAAACAATTGATTTACATGGTTTAGATAAACAACAAGCACAACATTACATTAGAGAGTGTATTAGAGAACAGCTTGAGCTTCAGCAGCGTTATCTATTGCTTATACATGGCAAGGGAACAAGATCACTCAATCAATCGCCTGTTTTAAAAAACCTTTGTGTTAATCTACTAAAAAATGACTCTGCCGTATTAGCTTTTGCCTCTGCCCAGCCTAAAGATGGTGGAACCGGGGCGTTATACGTTTTGTTACGACAAAAACGCTAAACTGCATATAAATACAATAAAAAACAACCCAGTATTAAACGGTAAATCACAAAAGGCAGCATCCCTACTTTTTCTAGCACCTTTAGGAAAATTGAAATACAGGCAAAGGCACTTAACGCTGAAATAAATACACCCATAATAATAGAGAACCAGTCAATTTGGCTTGGGCTACTCATCAACTCAACTGACTTTAAACTTCCTGCTAAAAAGATTAATGGGACGGATAGTAAAAAAGAAAACCTTGCGGCTGCCTCACGCGTCAACCCTAGCAGCAAGCCTCCAGTCATGGTAATTCCCGATCTTGATGTTCCAGGAATAAGTGCCAACACCTGATATAACCCAATAATAATGGCTGTCTTAATCGATATTGCATATTCATCTTTATGTCGCTGTGCCTTAGTATCCGAATACCAAAGAAGCAAGCCAAAAAAGAGCGTCGCTATTGCAATAACTATGGGCGAGCGAAGGTAAATTTCAATTAAATGACCCGCTAATAAACCAACCAAACCAACCGGAATTGTCGCTATGATTATCATCCAAGCTAAACGACTGTCTTGCGTATGATTTTTTTTGAAGACAGATGCAAACCAACCTTTAATAATTTGCCTCAAATCGTGTTGAAAATAGCTAACTACTGCTATTAATGTTCCCACATGCACAGCAACATCAAAAGCTAAACCTTGGTCTTTCCAACCTAAAAGAGTGGGCAATAAAATTAAGTGTGCTGAACTTGATATCGGCAGGAACTCTGTTAACCCTTGTAATAACCCTAAGCCTAAGATATGTTCAAAATCCATTAATAAACCCTAGTTAACATGACTTGTTGTGTTAATTAACTCACGAATAACAGCGGTTGCATAACTGCCGGAAGGGAGTTTAAACGATAATCGAAGTTTATCAGTGGATATCAACTCTGCCTTAAAATCTGTCGGCACAACCCTTAAAGCGCGTCTAGCAGAGTCAACTTTTTCCTTCAATAAACCCTTACAAAATACACTGTTAGCCGTAAACACTGTGTCTTCCAGCTGCTCAACTGAAGCAGAAACCACTTTATCATTTACTCCAAATAATGGACCACTTGGATGAATATCATGTTCCATTAAACGTGTATGAGTCGTTGTTGAGTTGGCTTCATCTGTAAAATACTGACGCGTTCCACTGAGCATAAATGCATCACCGGGTAGCGCCTTATCCCAATTTTCAGCCTTCACTCGCTCAGACAGCACTTGGTTGAACAGAAACGATCTGGCTGAAGATAACAATAGGCCTTTTAACTGCTTATTCTTAATTTTCTCGCCTCTAGAAAACAGTCCATACGCACGATCTAGATTTTGGCATAAGTAACCAAAACGTTGTTGCATAAAGTAATTAGGCACACCAAACATTTTTATTTGTTCAATACGTTGCTGCAGCAAGGCATGATCAACTGTTAACTGTGAAATAACAATCTCAAATTCATTAAACTGAATAACCCCTCTTTTTAATTTCTTAAGGTGACGAGTACTTCGTTTGATTTTAATTGAATCATCTTCTAATAACTGCCAATCCGGTGCTGCTCGGCCTGGCAAATGTACACTAAACCACTGTTTGGTAACCGCATGTTTATCTTTCATACCCGCATAAGAGACTGAACGCCGGGTTACACCTGCATGAACAGCAAGTTTTTTTAGCACCTCATCGGTATTGAGCCCTTTTTTTTGCACATACACAAATTCATGTTCTCCCTCGCCAGACGGGGTAAATGTTAAGCGCTCGTTTACGATAAAATCTTCTGCTTGTTGCTTTAGTTGGCCAGCCCCAACTGTGCCGCCATGGGCATAAGCCAGCTCATCAATATGTTTCTCAAACAGCATCTTAATTTAACGCGCAGAAACGACAATAACCACAGCATGCGCTTCAATACCTTCTTTTCTTCCGGGGAAGCCCATTCCTTCTGTAGTGGTTGCTTTTATATTTATTTGCGATGCGCCTGAATTTAAATCTTTGGCTATATATAACGCCATTTTATTTAAATAAGGAGATAACTTCGGGGCTTGCGCAATAATTGTTAAATCAGCATTTCCTAGCTTAAAACCTTTTTGTTGGACTAAAGCATATACATGCCGCAACAAAACACGGCTGTCGATATTGGCATAATCATCACTGCTGTCAGGGAAATGTTGCCCAATATCACCTTCACCTATTGAACCTAACAGCGCATCACACAACGCATGTAACAGCACATCACCATCTGAATGCGCTAATAAGCCATAGTCATGAGAAATTTTCACACCGCCCAATACGAGAGGTTTCCCTGCTTCAAACCGATGTGCATCATAGCCGTGGCCTATGCGCATACTTGCCTCTCTTGTTGTTCTAAATAATAACGAGCCAAATCTAAATCTGATGGCGAAGTGATTTTGATATTATCAGCATGTCCTTTTACTATTTGTACAGCTTGATTCATCTGCTCAATAGCGCTGGCCTCATCCGTGATTACACGATTAGACTCGATCGCATTGATTAGGGCATTATTTAGCATGTCGAGTTTAAATATTTGTGGTGTCAGCGCTCTCCATAATATTGACCTATCGAGCGTTTGTGTGGATTTTTTATTGACTACTTTTTTAACCGTATCGTGTATTGGTGTCGCCAAAATAGCACCAACTTGCTGTTTTAATGCAGTGTTAATTAACACGTTTATATCACTACATCTAACACAGGGTCGTGCGGCATCATGAACAAGAACCCAATCATTTAAATCAGCATGCTCTTTGACTAAAGACACACCATTTAAAACAGAATCAGCTCGTTCACTTCCACCAAACGTTATGCTAATACGGTCATCCTGTGCAAATTTACTGTGTTGCCAGTAGTTATCATTCTGATGAATACAAACAACAATATGCTCAATCTTTTCGCATAACAGTAGTCGTTCCAATGTTGCATCTAAAACAGTTGATGAACCAAGTGGTAAATATTGTTTAGGAACTGCTGATTGCATTCTTGAACCAATGCCAGCGGCTGCCACTACACACCAAACTTTTTCTGGTTTATTTACCATCGCCAGCTTCAATATACTGAAAGAACGTTTCGTCTTTACCTACAAACCCTAATTCATTTCGAGCTTTTTCTTCGACGACCTCTAAACCACTTTTTAAATTGGAAACTTCGGCTTGTAATGCGTTATTGCGCTCGCTCAGAATTTTGTTTTCTGCTTCAAGGGTGTTTATTCGTTGCTCTAAAGACCATGAGTCTTGAACTCTGCCTTCAGCTATCCATAGTTTATACTGCAAATAACTGAAGACAATAACAAGAATGATCAAAAGCGCTTTCACAGATTAGCGAAGGTATTTAAATGCCTTTCTACCCGCATAAACAGCCTGCTCGCCTAACTCTTCTTCTATCCGCAGTAAACGGTTGTATTTAGCAACACGATCAGAACGACAAAGAGAGCCTGTTTTAATTTGGCCTGAGCAGGTTGCAACAGCTAAATCAGCGATTGTGGTATCTTCTGTTTCACCAGAACGATGAGATACGACTGATGTATAGCCTGAATCATGCGCCATTTTAATGGCCGCTAATGTTTCTGTTAACGTGCCAATTTGATTAACTTTAATCAAAATCGAATTGGCGATATTTTTATCTATACCTTGTTTAAATATTTTAGGATTTGTAACAAATAAATCATCCCCAACCAATTGAACTTTATGACCCAATTGCTCGGTCATGTATTTCCAACCGTCCCAATCGTTTTCATCTAGACCATCTTCAATAGAAATAATTGGATATTGATTAACCCAGCCAGCTAAAAAGTCGGTCATTTCGGTAGAGTTAAAGCGTTTATTTTCCGACGCTAAGAAGTATTCTCCGTTTTCACAAAACTCAGAACTTGCCACATCAAGACCCAACGAAATATCATCACCAATCTTCAAACCAACTTGTTCAATGGCTTGTAAAATAACCTCAATTGCCTCAACATTTGATGACAAATCAGGTGCAAAGCCCCCTTCATCACCTACCGACGTACTTAAGCCTTTTTTTAGTAAAACCGATTTTAAGGCATGAAAAACTTCCGTGCCGTAACGCATCGCTTCACTAAAGTTAGGTGCGCCGACAGGTAAAATCATAAATTCTTGCAGATCAACACTGTTATCAGCATGTGAACCGCCATTGATGATATTCATCATCGGTACTGGTAACGTAAACTCGCTGTTACCTAAATAACGAAACAGTGGCAAACCACCTTCATTTGCTGCAGCATGTGCTGTAGCTAACGAAATACCAAGTGTTGCATTTGCACCTAACCGAGCCTTATTTTCAGTCCCATCAAGCTCAATCATTGTCTTATCAATCGCTGCCTGATTGCTTGCATCCATGCCCAATAAAGCATCTTTTAACTCGCCATTTACATGGCCGATAGCTTTCAGTACGCCTTTACCACCATAACGACTTTTATCGCCATCACGTAATTCGATCGCTTCACGTTCCCCGGTTGACGCACCTGAGGGCACCATTGCACTGCCAATAATGCCAGAGGCTAACGTCACATCCGCTTGCAAGGTTGGATTACCGCGTGAATCAAGAATCTCACGCGCTTTAATATCAACTATTTCTGCCATAACTTCCTCAAATAAATTATCTTAAAATTCGTTTTCAATAAACCCGGCTTGTTTAACCGCGTCATCGATTGTTTTCATAATGCTGAGTAATGCTTTCATTTTTTCTAATGGCACCGAATTAGGACCATCACTTAACGCTTTATCCGGATCAGGGTGTGTTTCCATAAATACGCCGGACACGCCAGCTGCCATTGCGGCTCTCGCTAATGTCGGCACAAATTCACGTTGTCCGCCAGAAGAACTTCCCTGCCCCCCGGGTAGTTGAACCGAGTGAGTTGCATCAAAAACCACTGGTGCATTTGTTTCGCGCATTACGGCTAATGAACGCATATCAGAGACTAAATTATTATAGCCAAAAGATGCCCCTCTTTCACACACCATGATATTTTGATTACCGGTCGAACGTGCTTTATCAACTACGTGCTTCATATCCCAAGGCGCTAAAAACTGGCCTTTTTTAATGTTAACCGGCAAGCCTGTTGCCGCCACTTTAGTAATGTAATTAGTTTGACGACATAAAAAAGCAGGCGTTTGTAACACATCAACAACAGAGGCCACTTCATCCATCGGCGTGTCTTCATGCACATCGGTAATAACAGGGAGATTTAATTGGTCTTTTACCAACTGCAAAACACGTAAGCCTTCTTCAATGCCAGGACCTCTAAAACCATCAATAGATGAGCGATTAGCCTTATCAAACGATGATTTATATATAAAAGGGATACCCAGCTCATCAGTTATTTCTTTTAATTGACCGGCTGTATCAATCGTCATTTGCTCACTTTCTACAACACAGGTCCCTGCTATTAAAAAGAACGGTTGATCTATACCTACATTAAACCCGCATAATTTCATGATTTTTTTACTCTGTCGGTTGATCCTGAATACTCAATGGCTGCGGCAACAAAACTACTAAATAATGGATGTCCTGTTCTTGGTTTTGAGGTGAACTCTGGGTGAAATTGACAAGCCAAAAACCATCTATGCCCTGGCACTTCAACAATCTCAACTAAGCGGCCATCCATTGATTTACCAGAAATTTTAAGCCCTGCTGATTCAAACTGCTCTATAAAGGTGTTATTAAACTCGTACCGATGCCTGTGTCGTTCAGTAATAACATCTTTGCCATAAACCTTATGAGCTAATGAGCCAGGAGTTAATTGACATTTTTGACTACCTAAACGCATCGTCCCCCCCAAGTCTGAGCTTGCATCACGTGTCTCAATTTGCCCTTCCTCGGTTAACCATTCGGTAATTAAACCGATAACAGGGAAAGGTGAATCAGGCATAAATTCTGTACTATTTGCCCCTTCAAGGCCTATTTTATTGCGTGCATACTCAATAACAGCCGATTGCATTCCAAGACAAATACCTAAATACGGCACATCGTTTTCACGCGCATAACGGATGGTTGCAATTTTACCGTCAACACCTCTTTCACCAAAACCGCCAGGTACAAGAATAGCATCCACGTTATCTAATGCAGAGGTACCCTGATTTTCAATATCTTCGGAGTCAACCTTAACCACTTCCACCTGTGTTTTTGTATGTATACCAGCATGAATCAACGATTCCGTTAAAGATTTATATGCATCAGCATGATCAATATACTTACCCACTAACGCTATTTTCACGGTGTCGGTCGGTGCAAATAACCCATCAACAACAGCTTGCCAATCTGATAGATCAGCAGGAACCGTATCTAAATGTAATTTTTTAGCGACAATTTGATCCAGACCTTGCTCATGCAACATCATTGGGATGCGGTAAATACTGTCTGCGTCTAACGCCGTAATAACCGCTTTTTCTTCAACATTGGTAAACAGTGCAATCTTTTTTCTCTCAGAGGATGGGATTGGGCGTTCTGATCGACAAATCAACACATCGGGTTGAATCCCAATAGTCCTTAACTCTTTAACAGAGTGCTGTGTTGGTTTTGTTTTAATTTCTTTTGCGGAAGCAATATAGGGCACCAGTGTTAAGTGCATGAACAGGCAGCGATCATCACCCAGCTCGACTCGCATTTGACGGATAGCTTCTAAAAAGGGTAATGATTCAATATCACCAACCGTTCCACCAATCTCAATCAGCGCGACATCAACGCCTTCTGCACTGTCTATAATATTCTTTTTAATTTGATCAGTAATATGAGGAATAACCTGAACTGTTCCCCCTAAGTAGTCGCCACGTCTTTCTTTTTTAATAACCGTTTCATAAATTTGGCCTGTCGTAAAGTTATTAGCCTTAGACATAATGCTGTTACTAAATCGCTCATAATGACCTAAATCTAGGTCTGTTTCAGCGCCATCATCTGTTACATACACTTCACCATGTTGAAATGGGCTCATTGTGCCAGGGTCGACATTGATATAAGGATCGAGCTTTGTCATGGTTATTTTTAAACCACGAGCTTCAAGAATAGTTGCTAATGAGGATGCACAAATGCCTTTCCCTAAAGAAGACACAACACCACCCGTAATAAAAATAAACTTAGCCATACAAACCTATGAAGTGAAAAATTGAATGCCAAGTATTATACGCGAATCAAATAATAAGAAAGCACTCGCAAGATATAATTAAGTTAAACTTAACGCTTATTTAATTCGCCAGTCAGGATGATCCCATTCAATAACATAACCTTGCTCGCCCTCTTTAGCTAAAAACCTTTCATCCAACCATAAATTAGCCACAGCTACTAAATGATCATCCAAATAAATCAACGGTATTGAATCTCTAACCCACGGAAAAATCTTTTCCTCATTAAGAAGTTTTTTTAATGCCTTGCTGCCAGATCTTTTTACTAATTTAATCCGTTCACCACCTAGCCTATAACGAACCGAGGTAGTTGATGAGTCCCATAATGCCTTATCAATCCCTTCTCCAACAGCCGTCGTTCTTGTGAGTATCCCTAGCAAATTAGGCAAGGTTAAGACTTCTCCACACCATTTAACTTTATGCAATATTAACTGTTCAGTTTTTGGTGTGTAAAAAAGACGGTTATCAAACAGTCTTACTTGATGATCTGCCCAAGCAATCAGCGTTGGTTTATTACTATCAATTTTTAGCATCGACTGTATTTGTTGCAAGATTTTCTTAGACGGTAGACGTACACCCTGTGTTTTAAGCCACTCCCGAATCATTAAACGCTGTGTTTCTTCTTTATTGCCTGCAAGTAACTGTATACTTAACTCATGTCCTACCGAATCACTCAACAGCTCCTTACTTAGTTCAGCAAGGACTTTAGACGCTTCGGCACAGTGGGAAGCAGATCGTGCAGTGGTTTTTGAAAAAGCAGGCCATCGGCTTTGTATTAAAGGGATGACTTCTTGGCGTAGAAAATTGCGGTCATAGGACACATCATAGTTGCTTGAGTCCTCAACCCATTTCAAACCTTTGTTTTTTGCATAGTGCAAAATGTGTTGTTTGCTCACCCTTAATAAGGGTCTTGAAATAAAACCTGCATTAAATTGATTAAACGAGGGCATGCTAGCCAAACCATCCACACCCGCACCTCTAAGTAATTGAAGCATTAGCGTTTCAGCTTGATCATCCTCATGCTGGGCGGTTAATAAAACACTGTGTTTATCTATAAACGTTGATAATGCAGCATACCTTGCCACTCTCGCCGCTTGTTCTGGGCCATCACCGTGCTTGTCCTGTGCATTCACCTGTATAGAATGAAAAGGAAAACCAAGCTCAGCCGTTATTTTTTTACAATGCTCAGACCAATGCACAGAATCATCGTGTAAACCATGATCAATATACACAGCCGAAAAAAATAGTGGTTTTAACTGCTGCCTTAATATTGAACAGGCATGCAGCAAAACATGTGAGTCCACACCACCACTATAAGCAACAACGACCTTTGTAACACCCTCTATTGAATCGAGGTGCTGCTTAACAGTGTTAACAAGGTCATCCAATGTAGCACCTTAATTGATAAAGTTTAGCGTTGTTTAAGGTGATAAAGAAGCTAAATAGAATTAGGATTCTGTGAATTTTCCATAACTCATTAAACGATCGTAACGCTCAGCTAAAAGAGTTTCTATGGGTTTACTATTGAGCTCAGCGACCTCTTTGAGTAAAACCTCTTTGATTCTTTTTTTCATTAACGCTAAATCTTTATGCGCACCCCCTAACGGCTCTTCAATCACACCATCGATCAAGCCATTTGCTAATAACTTCGTTGAGGTGATTGCCATCGCTTCAGCAGCTTGAGATGCCTTTTCTGAGCTTTTCCATAGTATCGATGCACAGCCTTCGGGAGATATTACCGAGTACGTACTATATTTTAATAAAAACAACTTATCACATACGCCCAATGCTAACGCACCGCCAGAACCACCTTCGCCAATTACAATACTGATAACAGGTGTTTTAAGTTTAGACATTTCAAAAAGATTTCTTGCAATCGCTTCACTTTGCCCACGTTCTTCAGCACCAACGCCGGGGTAGGCACCGGGTGTATCAATAAACGTAATAATTGGTAAATTAAAACGTTCTGCCATATGCATTAAACGTAGCGCTTTCCGGTAGCCTTCAGGTCTTGGCATACCGAAATTACGTTTAAGTTTTTCCTTTGTATCTCGTCCTTTCTGGTGCCCAATCACCATAACAGGCATCCCATCTAGTTTTGCCAATCCACCAACAATAGCCGCATCATCAGCATAATGGCGATCACCGTGTAATTCGATGAAGTTATCAACAACACCATCAATATAATCTAAAGAGTATGGGCGTTTAGGATGACGCGAGAGTTTTGATATTTGCCAATCAGATAATTTTGCAAACGTCGACTCCGTTAAAGACAGGCTTTTTTCTTGCAGCCTATCGATCTCTTTTTGGATATCAATTTCATTATCCGATCCAACTCGACGAAGCTCTTCAAGCTTTTCTTCAAGTTCAACAATCGGTTGTTCAAAATCTAAGTAATCTAAGT
>NZ_JAHRVT010000056.1:0-14264 GCF_019090545.1 Cycloclasticus sp.
GAGATGGCAGAGCGGTTGAATGCACCGGTCTTGAAAACCGGCAAGGGGTCAAACCCTTCCAGGGTTCGAATCCCTGTCTCTCCGCCATTCAAAAGCCCTATGTATCTGATACGTAGGGCTTTTTTTATGCCTTAACAAAAAGTAAACCATTAGAAATACGGACAGTCAGTTTGTTTTTTTCTACTAAAAAAGCCTATCTACAAAACTAAGATCATCGTTGTGGCCGACTACAAAGCACATAGAGGTTCTGATACTATTAAATCGAACATCCTTTGGCCGCGCGCAAGAGGTAAACATAAAGGGGATTTAGAGTTTGGATATTGTCTGGGTAATAGTATCGACCATTTTGGTGTTTGTTATGCAAGCCGGTTTCTTGTGTTTAGAAAGCGGACTTGTTAGAAGTAAAAATAGCATTAATGTTGCGGCCAAGAATATTAGTGACTTTATCGTGTCGAGTAGTCTGTACTGGTTGTTTGGATTCGGTTTAATGTTTGGAAGTAGCCAGTGGGGGTTGTTTTGATGGTCTGATTTTGCATTCGCTGAACCAGCAGATACAAAACTCATCGCAATATTCTTATTCCAAATGATGTTTTGTGGCACGGCTGCGACGTTAGTTTCTGGCGCCGTCGCTGAGCGCATGAGTTTTATGGGGTATATGGTAGTAACGGTGACAATAGCACTGTTTATTTACCCTTTTGTTGGTCATTGGGCTTGGGCAGGAATCATTACGGGTGAGCCGATAGGCTGGCTTGAAAAAATTGGCTTCGTTGATTTTGCGGGCTCAACCGTTGTGCATTCTGTGGGTGGTTGGGTAGCACTGGCGGCAGTATTAGTTATTGGGCCTCGTATAGGGCGATTTACCGGCAGTGTTAGCGCTATTCCAGGTAGTAGTATCCCAACAGCTATATTGGGTTGTTTATTAATTTGGCTGGGCTGGTTTGGTTTTAATGGCGGCAGTACATTAGCTTGGAATAACTCAGTTCCACTTATTTTATTAAATACATGCCTTGCTGCTTTGGCCGGTGGGGTGGTTGCGACGATGTTAAAGCTTCGTGCAGAACATTATATTGAGGTTGATCAAATAATTAATGGTGTTCTAGGTGGTTTAGTGTCTATTACCGCCAGTTGTCATATTGTGAGCACAGGAGGGGCTGTTATGATTGGCGCCGTTGCCGGCTCAGTTGTTTTTTTTGGTGAGAAGTACCTGGCCGATAAGAAAATCGATGATGCTATTGGCGTAGTGCCTGTTCATTTATTTGCTGGGGTTTGGGGAACAATCGCGTTACCTTTTTTTGCGCTGCCGGCTAAACTTCAAAATGATCTTTCAGTGTGGGAACAATTAGGGACCCAATTAATTGGGGTCGTCAGTGTTGGTTTTTATAGTTTTGGCCTTGCATATGTAGTATTTAGTTTGGTTAACAAGGTTTACTCGTTAAGAGTCAGTGAGCAAGATGAGTTAAGAGGCCTAAATGTTGCTGAACATAATATAAGCACCGAAGTTTTTGACTTGCTAAGCGCCATGCATAAACAGCAGGAAAAAGCAGATTTTTCAACTCAAGTAGCCGTTGAGCCCTATACCGAGGTGGGGCAAATAGCCGAAAAATATAATCACGTTATTGACCAGGTTAACGAAGAAATTAAACAGCGAGATGAGGCCTTCTTAGCATTTAAACAAAGTGAACGTAGAAAGGGTGCTATTTTAGATGCAGCAATGGATTGCATTATTGGCATTGATTCGAAAGGCAGGATTCAAAGCTTTAATCCTGCGGCAGAGCGTTGCTTTGGTCAAACAGCGGGTGCGATTATTAACCGTAGCTTTTTTAAGCTGTTTACAAGAGACCGGGTTCAGGAGTTAAATTCAGCGAGTTTAGACGAGGGCTTTTTGCTAACCAGTGGGTGGGTTCTGGAGCGTAGGAATATGACAGAATTACAACGTTATGACGGAGAGTCTTTTCCTGCCGAAGTAGTAGTGACTCGAACGGTTAGCATAGCGAGTGAACCATTGGAGTATACGCTACATATTCGCGATTTGAGCGAACAAACTAAGTTACAAAAACGTTTAGAAACCTTAGCGTTTAATGATTCGCTAACTGGTTTATATAATAGAGCCGCCTTTATTCGTGAGCTTGAAAGACGAATTAATTACCATAAATCTCATGCTGGAGTGGTGGCGTTAATGTTTTTAGATTTAGACCGCTTTAAAAAAGTCAATGATGTTTTTGGCCATAAGGTAGGCGATCAATTGCTTTGTGAGGTGGGTAAGAGACTCAGTGGAGTAGTACGTGGTAATGACTTGGTGGGTCGTTGGGGTGGCGATGAGTTTGTTGTGGCGATAAGTGGTGCCTTGGATGAGGAAGCTATTAATAGTAAAGCAACAGAAATTCTTCATGTAATGCGTGAAACGGTTGAACTGCCTGGGCATACGCTAAATGTGTTAACAAGCATTGGGGTCGCTTTTTCGGTTGATGGTGAACGATCAGCGGATCGTTTACTACAGTGCGCTGATGTTGCCATGTATCAGGCAAAAAAATTGGGTAGGGACAATTTTTGTTTTTATACCGAGGAAATGGGGCTGTTTGTACGCAAACGAATTCAAATTGAAGCTGACCTTCCTGATGCTATTTCTCAAAATCAATTACTATTAAATTACCAACCTAAAGTATCGTGTTTAACGAACGAAGTTGTAGGTTTTGAAGTGTTATTACGTTGGTTGCACCCAGAGTTTGGCTTGATTCCCCCAGGAGATTTTATTCCGGTTGTTGAATCATCTGGTTTGATTGTTGATGTTGGTGAGTGGGTGCTAACCGAAGTTGCACGTCAGTTAGTTGAATGGCGTAAGGCAGGTTATGAGTTATTGCCGGTCGCTGTCAATATTTCAGGTTTTCATTTACATGATGAGTCACTGTCGTTATTTATAAAAGCGTTGGCGCATCAGTATCAACTTAACCCAAGCCTATTAGAGGTGGAGATAACCGAAAATGCTTTAACTGGCGATACTGATAGTAGTATTGCAACGATGACCGAGTTAAAAAAGTTGGGTATTAAATTATCTGTGGATGACTTTGGTACGGGGTATTCATCGTTAAGTTATTTGAAGAAATTTCCAATTGAT
Organism: Cycloclasticus sp.; assembly: GCF_019090545.1. Lineage (NCBI taxonomy): Bacteria > Pseudomonadati > Pseudomonadota > Gammaproteobacteria > Thiotrichales > Piscirickettsiaceae > Cycloclasticus > Cycloclasticus sp. The sequence goes on from NZ_JAHRVT010000056.1 coordinate 3,113, forward strand.
GTATTGAAAATTGACCGTTCATTTATTAATGAGTGCGCTTATAACCCTGATGATGCCGCTATTTGTATGGCGATTATTTCACTTGCTAAAAGTTTAGGGCTTAAAATAGTGGCTGAAGGTGTTGAATCGCTAGAGCAGTTAGAATTTATACAACAGCAAGGCTGTGATATTTATCAGGGCTACCTATACAGTAGGCCACTTCCTGCTAGTGATGTTGAGGTCCTTTTAAAAAGGCCTTAATGGCTGGTTAACAGTAGTAATGACTCGAAATATTTTGTTTCAAAGAAGTGTCACATAGGTGTTTAACCATTTAGGTCGAGGCTTAACGTTTTGACATTAATGTTGAGTCAATTATTTGTTTTTATAATATACAAAGTTATTGTATTATAACAAGCGTTAGATGGCGTTCAGTGCTATTTACCAACGAGGCTTTATGCCTCGTTTTTTTCAACCATACACTATGGTTTTTCAATACACACTAGGAACAAAATGTCGGATAAGCAAGAAATCGAACTGCCATTAAGTGGAGTTCGCGTATATGAAATTGGGACTAGCGTAGCCGCTCCCTTTGGTACATGGATTTTAGCCGCTTTAGGGGCAGAAGTGATTAAAGTTGAACCAGAAGGTCGTGGTGATGATTGTCGTCATTGGGGGCCTCCATTTTGGAATGGTACCTCTGCAATGTTTCAAGCATTGAATAGGGATAAGAAATCAGTCACTGTAGATTTGAAAGACCCTGAAGATAAAGCTTGGCTTCGAAATGAAATAGTCACTAAGGCGGATGTTGTGTTGCAAAACATGCGTCCGGGTAAAGTGACTAGCCTTGGGCTTGGAGCTGAAGAAATGCGCAAGGAAAACCCTAAGCTTGTATATTGTAATATTTGGGCATTTGGTGAAACTGGGCCAATGGCTGATAAACCGGGTTACGACCCATTAATGCAAGCATATAGCGGCTTAATGAGCTTAAATGGTGAAGAAGGCCGTCCCCCTGTACGAATAGGGACGTCAGCCATCGATATGGGAACAGGTATGTGGTGTTCTATTGCTATTATTTCTGCCTTGTTTAACCGCCAAAAAACGGGGGAAGGTTGTGTCGTTGATACGGCTTTGTACGAAACAGCACTAAGTTGGATGACTTATCACATGGCTGGGTATCACGCGACAGGAAACCTGCCAACACCGCAAGGTTCTGGCGTGCAAGGTATTTCGCCTTATCAAGCCTATGAGTGTTCAGATGGTTATCTTGTGGTAGCTGCGCCAAATAATAAATTATTTGATTTGTTGAAAGGTGTTATGGGGAACCCGGCTTGGGCGGATGAAGCGCATTTTGAAACCAATCCTAAACGCTTTGAGAATAAGGTTGAATTGAATCGTCGAATGACAGAGATTTTAATAAAAGAACCTCGTTCTCATTGGCAGAAAAAATTAGATGATGTAGGCATTCCTAATTCGCCAATTCAATTGGTTGATGAGGTATTAAACGACCCGCAAACGCAATCATTAGGCATTGTTCAAGAATCAGTTGAACATGCAATGAAGCTAGTGGGTCTGCCAATGAAGTTTAACGGCCAGCGGCCACCGCTACAAAATGAAGCGCCTGCCTTAGGTGCTGATAACGACACCTATAAAAATTAACGGAGAAAGATACATGAAAGAGATTTCCATTCCACTAGGCAATGACTACGCTGATATTCGTGATGCCGTTAGTAAGATTTGCGCTGACTTTCCGGGCGAATATTGGCGAAAACTAGATGCCGACAGTGCATACCCTGAAGAATTTGTTAATGCCTTGACCGAATCGGGCTTTTTGTCAGCTTTGATTCCTGAGGAATACGGCGGTGTTGGGCTACCATTGCGCGCAGCGGCTGTCATTATGGAGACGATTCATGCATCGGGTGGCTCAGCCTCGGCTTGTCATGCTCAAATGTATATTATGGGCGCGGTTTTAAGGCATGGTAGCGAAGAACAAAAGCAAAAGTATTTACCAAAAATTGCAACAGGTGAATTAAGACTTCAAGCATTTGGTGTAACAGAACCTACATCAGGCTCTGATACGACAAAACTCAGAACGAAAGCGGTAAAGAAAGGCGATAAATATATCGTTAATGGCCAAAAAGTATGGACTAGCCGTGCCTTTCAATCAGATTTGATGTTATTACTCGCCAGAACTACGCCTTTAGAAGAGGTGTCAAAACCTACTGATGGGATGTCTATTTTCTTAGTCGATATGCGTGATGTTGTTGGTAATGGCATGGAAATTCGTGCGATTGACGCCATGATTAACCATAATACGACGGAAGTTTTTTTCGATAATATGGAAATTCCTGCTGATTCACTGATTGGTGAGGAAGGTAAGGGTTTTCGGTATGTCATGAGTGGTATGAATGCTGAGCGAGTGATCATAGCCGGAGAAAGTATAGGTGATGCACGATTTTTTATTGAACGAGCCAAAAACTATGCCAGCGAACGCAAAATATTTGGTGGGCCAATTGGTAAAAACCAAGGTGTTCAGTTTCCCATAGCTAGAGCCTATGCTGAAATTGAGGCCGCTGAGTTAATGGCAAGAAAAGCAGCAGCACTGTTTGAAGCGGGCGAACCCTGTGGAGCCGAGGCTAATATGGCAAAAATGCTATGTGCTGAGGCTGCTTGGAACGCCGGAGAGGCATGTATGCAAACTCACGGTGGTTTTGCTTTTGCTAAAGAATACGATATTGAAAGAAAGTGGCGTGAAGCGCGTTTGTATCTAATAGCACCTATTTCAACCAATATGATTTTAAGCTACATTGGCCAACATGTACTGGGCATGCCTAAATCTTACTAAAAATAGACAGCAAGTCTATAGGGTTTCAGCCTTTGAACCAAAATATTTATAGAGCCTAAGCCCTGTCTATAGCATATGAAAAAATTAAATTTTAAACCCCTTTTAACGGGTGAAAAGGAAGCAGCTTTAAGGAATGAAGTTCGTTCTTTTTTAAAAAACTATGGTGCTTTTAATGTTTCAAATATCATTGATTCATGGTCTATTTGTGACCCCGAACTTAGTCGCGCCCTAGCTGCAAAAGGATGGTTGGGTATGACCTGGCCCACTGAATACGGTGGTGGCGGTCGCAGTTATCTTGAGCGGTATGTAGTTATTGAAGAACTACTCGCAGCGGGCGCACCAGTTGGTGCCCATTGGGTGGCAGATCGTCAAAGCGGGCCACTTTTATTGCGTTTTGGTACCGAAGAGCAACGACAACACTTTTTGCCTAAAATTGTAAAAGGGGAGTGCTTTTTTGCCATTGGAATGAGTGAGCCTAATAGCGGCTCGGATCTGGCGTCGATTAAAACTCGTGCACAGAAAGTAGAGGGCGGTTGGCTTATCAATGGTTCCAAAATTTGGACCAGTTGGGCGCATGTTTGTCACCAAATGATCACGTTATGTAGAACGGCGCCAGTATCGGATGATCGCCACCATGGTATGAGTCAACTAATTGTTGACCTGAAGCATGAAGGTATTACGGTTCGGCCCATTGTTACGTTGGCCGGAGAGGCGCATTTTAATGAAATTTTCTTTGATGATGTATTTGTGCCAGATAATCGACTGGTAGGTAAGGTCAACGAAGGATGGGGTCAAGTAGTGGCCGAGCTAGCATTTGAGCGAAGCGGGCCAGAACGTTTTTTAAGCAGTTATCAACTACTTGAAGCGGCGATTAAAGAACTACGTGATGCGAATCTAACGCACCAAGCAGAACCCGTTATTGGTCAATTTGTAGCGCGCTTAATGGTGTTACGCCAAATGTCTTTATCGGTCGCGAATCAACTACAAGAAGGCAAATTACCGGTTAACGAAGCATCGGTAGTTAAAGATTTAGGGACCTCGTTCGAACAAGAGCTTCCTGAAGCCATGCGATTGATTTTAGCAACCGAAGCGCGCCCAACTGCAAACGGCGGCGTTGCGCGCTTATTATCTGAATCAATACTAAAAGCGCCATCTTTTTCATTACGTGGTGGTACGCGTGAAATTTTACGTGGCATTATTGCCAGAGGTTTGGGGTTACGATGAACGAAGTTGCTCAATTAATTGAAGAGTCAGCAACCCGTCTTTTTGACGACTTTTCAACAACTAACGGTCATGAGTTAATGGAAACAGGACAGTTTCCAGAAGTACTTTGGGCAGATTTCTTGGCAGATGGTTGGTTAACAACGTTGTTATCTGAAGAGGATGGTGGTGCGGGCCTTGGCCTTGAAGCTGGGTGTGTATTAATGAGGTTAGCTGGGTACTACAACGTGTCGTTGCCGGTTGCTGAAGCGTTAATGGGCGTTTATTTATCGCTTAAGTCAGGCGCAGAATTTAGCGATGAATTGATTATCCCTGTGATACTTGATGCACCGTTCAACGAGCAGCCTGATATCCATTTATATGGAATCCCTTGGGCGCGTCATGCAGCATCGATAGTGGTTATTTTTACTCAGAATAATAAAACACAGTTGAGCCTTGTTAAAGCTCAGGATATAACGATTAATGCTGGTCAGAATATGGCTGGTGAGCCACGTGATGATGTGACCTTTAAAGCTAGCTTGCTGGATAATGCGAGCGATGTACAGGCGATGAGTCTCAAACAGCTTGAATCATGGTTTGCACTTTGTCGCGCGGCCCAAATAACAGGTACGTTGCAACGGGTATTAGAAATGACCGTTGATTTTGCTAATGAGCGATCACAATTTGGCCGGCCTATTGGTAAATTTCAAGCAGTTCAGCAACAAATGGCCGTTTTAGCTGAAATGACCAGTGCCGCTATTTGCGCTGTTGATGCCGCTATAGATCACTTAAACACAGAACAAGAATGGGAGTTGATTGCTTGTGCAAAAATCACGGCGGGAGAAGCCGCCGGTTATGCAGCAAAAACTTCTCATGCAGTACATGCCGCGATTGGATTTACGCAAGAATACCCATTACAACTGAGTACACGTCGACTATGGTCTTGGCGTGATGAGTATGGCAATGAGGCCTATTGGTCTGCAAAATTAGGTCAGCAGTGCTTCGCGCTTGATACTGATAGTTTATGGAGTTGGTTAACAACGCAAACAGGTTAACAATTAAGGAAACAATAGTGATAACAGAAGTAATAACTGAAGTAACAGATGGCATTGCTGTTTGGCGTATGAACCGTGTTGATACACGTAATGCGATAACAGACAATAAAATGATTGATGACTTAGTATCATTGGCCGAACAAGCACAAAAAGACAGCCAAATAAGGGTGATCATTTTAACGGGTAACGGGCCTGCCTTTTCATCAGGTGGTAATGTTAAAAAGATTCGTGCCGAAATGACCGAATCAGATAAAACGCCCCACGAGTTAGCCACGTGGTACCGCGAAGGTATTCAGCGAATACCACGTGCATTTCAAGCGTTAGATGTTCCTATTATAGCGGCGGTTAATGGGCCAGCTATTGGTGCGGGTTGCGACCTTACCTGTATGTGCGATATGCGAATTGCTGCTGAAAGTGCTCGGTTTGCTGAAAGCTTTGTTAAATTAGGCATTATTCCAGGTGATGGTGGTTCGTGGTTATTACCACGAGCTGTTGGTTTGGCAAAAGCCTCTGAAATGGCTTTTACAGGTGACCCGATTGATGCCCAAGAAGCGTTGAAATTTGGACTTGTTTCAAAAGTCGTCGCAGATGATAAGTTGATCGATGAAGCAATGGCGCTGGCGAAACGAATTGCGGTTAATCCACCTGTTTCGGTTCGGATGACCAAGCAGTTAATACGCGAGGGGCAACAAACCGATTTGGATACGCACTTACAAACGGCTGCTGTTATGCAAGCGGTATCGCATCGTACCGATGACCACCGAGAGGCAATGAATGCAATATTTGATAAACGCCAGGGTGAATTTAAAGGCCGATAAGCTAGGTTAGAAAACAACAAAATTGGAGACAATAAAATGATAATGAAAGATAAGGTAGTACTAATTACTGGAGCAGGTCGAGGTATTGGCCGAGCAATGGCGATAATGATGGCGCAAGAAGGCGCAAAAGTGGTTGTTAATGACTTAGGTGCCGGCGTTGGTGGAGAAGAAACTGGCGAAAGCCCAGCAGAGGAAGTCGTTTCAACTATCCGTGCTGCGGGTGGTGAGGCGGTAATTAATGGTGATAATGTTGCAGAGCTTGATGGTGCAGAGGCTATGATCCAAGCGGCTATCGATAACTTTGGTCGGATTGACACCGTTGTTAATAATGCCGGTATCTTGCGCGATAGAATTTTTCATAAAATGTCACCTGAAGAATGGAACGCGGTGATTAATGTTCATTTGAATGGTAGTTTTAATACGGCTCATTTTGCTGCGAAACATTTCAAACAACAGGAAAGCGGTAGTTTTGTATTTATGACATCAACATCCGGTTTAATCGGTAATTTTGGTCAAGCAAATTATTCTGCCGCAAAAGCTGGTATTGCTGCGTTATCTAAAAGTATTGCATTAGACATGCAGCGTTATAACGTGCGTTCTAATTGTATTTCCCCCTTTGCTTGGAGCCGAATGATTGGAGCGATCCCTGTTGATACACCAGAACAACAAGCCCGAGTTGATAAATTAAAAGAAATGACACCCGATAAGGTGGCTCCAATGGCTGTTTACTTAGCCAGTGATGAGGCCAGTGAAGTGTCTGGGCAGATTTTTGCGGTGCGTAATAATGAAGTTTTCTTGATGGGACAGTCCAGACCATTACGCTCTACTCATCGATCAGAAGGTTGGACGCCACAAACCATTTCAGAGCATGCAATTCCTGCATTGAAAAGTAGTTTCTACCCTCTAGAGCGTTCGCCTGATGTGTTTTCTTGGGATCCGGTATAAAGAAAACACGGCTTTGACGTTAATGAACTGACAGCAACCCCATTAATCAAAACGCTTATGCTAACTATTTGCTTATACAAGCGTTTTTTAATGGGGGGATTTAAAGCCATAACTAGAATTACTTGGAAATTTAAGCAAAGGCTGTATTAATACTGAAAAGATTGAACAGGGTGCAATCTTTCAGTGATTAACAGTATTGCAGCTGACAAGTTATTCAGCAGATTGGCAAATTAGTTGATGCTAGAATTATTAAGATGAAAAGTTAAACGAAGGATTTAAGATGAAAATTGACCCAAAGACGCATGATAAATTTTTCAATATTTTAAAAGCAGTGGTGGCCCCTAGGCCAATTGCCTTTATATCATCACAATCTAAAGAGGGTATTTTAAACTTGGCACCCTTTTCATTTTTTAATGGTGTTTGTTATGTGCCGCCGACTATTAGCGTATCGATTGCACGTTTTGCCGGCGCAAAGTCAAAAGATAGCTTGGTGAATATTGAAGAAACGGGTGAGTTTGTTGTAAACCTTGTTAATAGCGATATTGCCGAAGCGATGAATAAAACAGCCGCTGAATACCCAACAGAAGTGAATGAATTTGAACTGGCCGGTCTAAACACAATGCCTTCTGAGTTGATAACGCCACCGTGTGTTGCTGAGTCTCCGGTTAGCCTTGAATGCCGTTTAAAGCAAGTGGTGCCGATTAACGAAGGAACCCGGCGAGAGTGTGGATTAGTGATCGCAGAGGTGGTTTATTGCCATATTAACGATGAGCTCTATGATGGTCGTTACGTTGATATGAAAGGGCTTGATGTGGTGGGGCGTTTAGGTGGGCATAGTTACTGCCATGTTGATAATCTTTTTGAGATGAAGCAACCGGTTTATAAGGCGGATAAATAGGCTTTATTATTAAAGCAACGACTTGATCGCGCTATCTAGGCCGCCAATCGTTAAGGGGAACATCTTCTCGGCGTTTAGCTGTCGAACGAGGCGGTTAGATTGACGTCTATCCCAGTTTTGTTCGGCATCTGGGTTAAGCCAAGCATTGCTAGGGAATGCGGCTAACAGTCGCTGGAACCAAACGGCGCCCGCTTCTTCGTTCCAATGTTCTACACTGCCGCCAGGGTAGGTAATTTCATACGGACTCATACTGGCATCGCCAACAAAAATAAGCTTGTAGTCACTGGGGTAGCGGTTAATCACCTCAGCGGTAGGGGTGGCCTCATCAAATCGGCGTGTATTATCTTTCCAAAGGTATTCATAGGTGAAATTATGGAAATAATAATACTCTAAATGCTTGAATTCAGCTTTGCTGGCAGAAAAAAGCTCTTCGCAAATACGAATATGGTCATCCATTGAGCCGCCAATATCTAATAGCAATAATACTTTAATGGCGTTGTGGCGTTCAGGCACCATTTTAATGTCTAAATAACCGGCATTGGATGCAGTAGAACGAATGGTGTCGTCTAGATCCAACTCTTCAGCAGATCCTTGGCGGGCAAATTTTCTAAGTTTTCGTAAGGCTACTTTTAAGTTTCGAGTGTTTAGTTCAACACTGTCGTCTAAATTTTTAAATTCTCGTTTATCCCATACTTTGGTAGCTCGACGATGGCGAGACTCATCTTGCCCTATACGTACACCTTCAGGGTTATAACCATAAGCACCAAAAGGCGATGTACCACCAGTTCCAATCCATTTATTGCCACCATGGTGCTCTTCTTTTTGTTCTTCTAAACGCTTTTTAAGCGTTTTCATTAATTCTTCCCAACCTCCCAGCGATTGGATTTTTTGTTTCTCTTCTTCGCTGAGTAGTTTTTCGGCTTGTTTGCGAAGCCACTCTTCAGGAATTTGATTAAAGACATCTTCTAATGCGTGGTCGTACTCAAGCCCATTAAATGTCTCGGCAAATACCTGGTCAAATCGGTCGTAATAACGCTCGTCTTTTACTAAAGCAGTGCGCGATAAATAATAAAAAGCTTGAATGTTAAAACTGGCAAGCCGCTTATCAAGGGCGCTCAGTAAACTAAGCAGTTCTGTAATGCTGACCGGTAAACCGGCCTTACGCAGGCTGAAAAAGAAAGAAATAAACATATAAGCTATTACTGCTCTTGTTTACGCCTGTTAATAAACGCGATGCGTTCGAATAAGTGGACATCCTGCTCGTTTTTTAATAGTGCCCCGTGTAGCTTTGGCAGAATATTATTAGTATTCGCCTCGCGTAATGTATCAGCGGTTAGCTCTTCAGATAACAGTAGTTTTATCCAGTCGAGCAACTCAGAGGTAGACGGTTTCTTTTTTAAGCCAGCAATCTCTCGTACATCGAAAAATATACCGAGTGCTTCAGCCAGTAGATCTTTTTTCAGATTAGGGAAGTGAACATTAACAATTTGTTGCATTGTTTCTAGCTCGGGGAAACGAATGTAATGGAAGAAGCAACGCCTTAGGAAGGCATCAGGTAGTTCTTTTTCATTATTGCTGGTGATAATGATGAGAGGCCTATTTTTTGCCTTAACAAGCTCTTGCGTTTCGTACACGAAGAATTCCATACGATCGAGTTCTTGCAAAAGATCATTTGGGAATTCAATATCCGCTTTATCAATTTCATCAATCAATAATACCGCACGCTTATCTGAGGCAAACGCTTCCCAGACCTTACCTTTCACAATGTAATTGCTAATATCGTGCACACGATCATCACCTAATTGAGAATCGCGAAGACGCGAGACCGCATCGTATTCATACAAGCCTTGGTGCGCCTTGGTGCTGGATTTTATATGCCATTCAATTAACGGTGCGTCTAAGGATTTAGCTACTTCAAGGGCAAGTTGCGTTTTACCGGTACCCGGCTCGCCTTTTATTAATAGAGGACGTTCAAGCGTTATAGCGGCGTTAACAGCCATACTGAGTTCTTCAGTGGCGATGTAATTGTTGGTACTTTCAAAATGATTATTGCTCATAAAATTAGCTGCTTAATGTGGCGAAGAAAAGGTTATTGTAAAGCTATATAGATGAATTTAAAGTGGGTTTTGTTGAATGAGTTGTTTTGCAATAATAATGCGCTGAAGCTCATTGGTCCCTTCACCAATGGCGAGTAGTGGGGCATCTTGATAATATCGTTCTACATTAAATTCGGTTGAGTAGCCATACGCACCATGTATGCGTAATGCTTCGGCAGAGTTCTCCATCGCCGCTTCTGTGGCAAATAACTTAGCCATGCCAGCTTCCATATCGCAGCGCTCACCTCGGTCAAATGCGGTTGCGGCAGATTGTACGAGCAAACGAGCCGCTTCGACCCGTGTGGCCATATCAGCTAAATAGATTTGAATGGATTGGTGTTGGCAAATCGGTTTACCAAAGGTTTTACGTTGTTGTGAATATTCAATAGAGTCTTTTAGCGCGGCAGAGGCGACACCAATACCTCGTGATGCGACGTTGATTCTACCTAAGGCTAACGCACCTAAGGCATGCTGTAGGCCTTGCCCTTCCTGTATACCAATTAGGTTTTCTTTTGGCAGTTGGTAGTTATCTAAGAAAAACTCAGCAGTATCTATGCCTTTATAACCGAGTTTTTTATGTTGGCTACCCATTACAAAACCTTCACCTTTGGGGGCGATAAAAAGACTCATACCTTTATGTGCAGGCTTGGATGCGACATTGGTTTTTACCAACAGAGCAAAACAACTACCATGCACGCTGTTGGTAATCCATGCCTTAGAGCCATTAATAATGTAGTTATCACCTTCACGTTTTGCCACAGTATTAATGGCTTGAAGGTCGGTTCCGCAGTTCGGCTCGGTGAGTGCTAATGCGCCGCGTATCTCACCCGAGGCAAATAACGGTAACCATTTGTTTTTTTGCTCTTCAGTTCCAAACCGTTGTACAGACATGGCCATAATCAGATGGGAATTAAACACACCCGTTAAAGACATCCATACGCAGGCAACGCGTTCTACAATTTTTGCATAAGTCGAGACGGGGAGGCCAAGACCACCGTACTGTGGGTCAATAACAGCACCAAATAAGCCCATTTCTTTCATTCCTTCTACAATATCATCGGGGTATTCATCGCTTGCTTCTAATGAACGTACAGATGGTTTTATTTTTATTAAAAACTTATCAACTGCATCTAAGATTAACTGTTCATTTTCATTGTTCATACTCAATCCTGTGATCTATCTAACACTTGTTATAGTATGGTCTTTATGGCGTTATAAAGCGAATAATTAGAAGTGGTTCCACTAATTAGGACAACCTGCTTAGGAGTTATTTTCCCAGTTAATCATGCCGCGATTAACGGCATGATGGTTTCATAATA
>NZ_JAHRVT010000057.1:0-27582 GCF_019090545.1 Cycloclasticus sp.
CATCTTCTGTGTCCTCTATTTAAATAATAATACAGAAAATAACTCCTTAACTAACGGCTTTTACTGTCCTAATGAGCGGAACCGCTTCAATATATGGTCAAAGTAGTAAACACCGTGGAACCTTAGGCCTTACAGAAACTGGCATTAATGTTTCCTTTCGCCCCCTAGATAACATACGAGTAGCTGCACAAGGGATATATCGACATGCTGGTGATGTAAGCGAAGAAGCGGGGATCGATTTTGCCTTGATCGACTGGACGATTATAGATAGTTACAGTCTGCGCATGGGTCTTCGCTTAGGGCGCATCAAAAACCCTTTTGGCTTTTATAATGAAACGCGTGACGTAGCCTTTACACGACCTTCAATAACCTTACCCGGCATAAACTACGAACGCTCTCGTAACCTACTTCTAAGCACCGATGGTGCTCAAATTTATGTCGATAAAACTCTAGATATTGGTTACTTTTCGTTTCAACTTAATGCTGGAGAATTAGGTGATGATTTAGACGAGCTTGAAATCGCTATTTTGACATTCGATGCCCCCGGCCACTTAGAAAATATGCCTAGCTACATCACTAAAATTGGCTATGAAAGTATCAGTGGCGCAACACGTTTAGCATTTAGTTATGCGAATGCTGATATGGAGTACAAACCCAGCGGGCTAGGCGACTTTTTTGACAATGGTGATTTAGATTTTGAACAGTTTATCTTGTCTGCCCAACAACGTTTTGGCGATATTACCTTAACTGGGGAATACCTTAGACAAGAAAATACTTTCAAAAACTTTGGCCCTTTCTACCCTGATGCATCGCCAGTAACTGAAAGTTACTACCTTCAAGGGGATTATTATTTCACCAACCGTGTGAAAGGCTATGCGCGTTATGATGCTTTATTCTTAGACAAAGATAACCGAAACGGTAGAACCAGCGTACCTAATTCACTTCGCAGTGCTGCTTTTACTAAAGATTATATGCTCGGCCTAGAGTGGAGCCCCTCAAGCCAATGGATGATTCAAGCAGAGTATCATCGCCTCAATGGCACCGCCATTTTGTCGTTTGCCGACAACCCAGACCGACTAGCCACAAAAAAGCATTGGAGCCTGTTTGCGCTGCAAGTCTCGTATCGCTTCTAATTTAATTAGCAAAGCAGCCAAAATCTTATGCGTCGAAAAAATAACTTATTTTTTAGCATCAAATGGAAAGCTCTATTACTTTTCGGCCTGTTGCTCAGCATTACCCATGCCATCCAATATGGCACCAGTTATAAGCAAATTACTGAGCAGTTTGAACGCCAGCATCATCAGGAACAACAATACCAATTATCTATCGTTAAAGCACTCATCGGCCAATCTGCAAGGCTTATCGAACAAATAGCAGAATTGAACACCACACAGCGTAGCAACACTCCCACTCAGTTTGAAGAACAGGCTATTAAAGCTATCACTCAGCAATGGGGGAGCCTACAAACCAACTGGGGCTTAGTGTCTATATCGTTTTACAACCAAGAAAGCCAACTAAAGGCACTCTGGGGGTCAAACGTGACGGCGGTCATACCCAATGAAGACTTAACGAACGTCCTAAGACTAGAAAAACCCAGTTATAAGCTATTTTGCCAAATCCAATGCTACCAAATTGTCTACATCCCTGTCCTTGCTGATTCAATGGGCGAGCAGAACGCTTTATTTGTCTTTGTTCGCTCGTTGGCCGACATTATCATTACATTTAAAGAAGCAACACGTACAGATATCGCCATCCTAAGCCGCTCTTCAACTACTGAGGACAATGAATACGGGCCGCTCAACATTGTGGCTAGTACTAACCCAAATAAGCTTAAGCAACTTCTTACAAATTTTTATAAGGCCCACCCAGAGCAAAACCTTGCCGATACCAACGGCAGTCAATTAGACCTAGGGCAGCAGCAATTTAGCTTACGCCTGTTTAATTTAGTCGAGCCTTCTCATTCAAATAGCCCACAGCTTCTAATCGCTACCGACCTTTCTGAAGACTATCTCTTAATTGAGCAATCTAAAAAAGAAGCGCTTTATGCCATCTTACTGGCGCTAATCGCCTCTGTTGTGATTCTTTTACCTATTTTGCTGAAGGCTACTCATCGATTAATAACGGTCAGCAATGCATTGCCTGCTCTATCTAAAGGGAACTTCCATCAAGCAAGAGTCTATTTGCAACAAACGCGTAGGCATAAATATAAAACTCAAGACGAGTTAGTCACACTCGAGCAATCAGCCACTATGGTGATTGATCAATTAGAAAAAGGCAGTCAGTTAATTAGAGAAAAAGAACAAAACCTTGTTTGGCTCGCAGACCATGACTCTCTCACCAAGCTCTTTAATCGCCGCCGCTTCCAACTTGAGTTTGAGCAGCAATTAAAGATTTCTCAACGTTATAGAAGCAACGGCGCTATTCTTTATTTAGATCTCGATCAGTTTAAATACATTAATGACACCAGTGGCCATGGCGCCGGCGACCTTTTATTAAAACAAGTCGCTGAGACCATACAACAAACTATCCGCTCATCCGATATCTTAGCTCGCTTAGGGGGCGATGAATTTGCCTTACTGTTACCCAATATTGATGCTCATGGCGCCACTCAATTCGCTCAAAAAATTATAGAAAAACTGCGTTTAATGCGATTTGAATACAATGGCACGCAACATAATATTAGCGCCAGTATTGGTATCGCTATGTTCCCCGAATATGGTTTGACTGTTCAGAATTTTATGTCAAATGCCGATATCGCAATGTACCAAGCTAAAGAAAGCGGCCGTAGTAAGTCACACCTATACTCCCAAAAAGAACAAACCAAAGAATTACTAAAAACACGCATTTTATGGAAAGAAAAAATTGAAGCGGCTCTTGCAGATAAGCGGCTTTGCCTACATTTTCAACCAATTTTAGATATTAAAACTAATCAAATCTCTCATGCTGAAGCTCTCGTTCGAATGATCGATTTGGACGGTGAAATTATTATGCCTAACAGCTTCATCCCCATTGCCGAACAGTCTGGACTCATCAACCAAATTGACTTAGCTGTTTTACAGCTGGCCTTTGAAACATTACGTTTCTTACAGACACAAAACAACCCTTTAAAACTATCGATTAACCTGTCGGGCAAAGCTTTTAACAATACCCTCCTTATCAGCACCCTTAAAGAGGGGCTCAAGCAGCACGATATTAACGCTAAAAAACTAATCATAGAAGTCACCGAAACCACCGCTGTGGCGAACATCAATACAGCCGTCAACCTAATGAACGATATCAAGGAAACCGGTGCTAAGTTTGCACTTGATGACTTCGGCGTTGGCTATGCGTCCTTCTTTTACCTACGCCAATTACCCGTTGATTATATAAAAATAGATGGCTCCTTCATTCAAACACTTGAAAAACATAAGGAGGATCAAGTGTTTGTTAAAGCAGTGTCTGAAATATCCCAACTATCTGGATTAAAAACCATTGCTGAGTTTGTTGAAAATCAAACCATTTTAGATTTGCTTGCATCGTATAATATTGATTATGCTCAAGGCTACCATATAGCAAAGCCCTCGGCGACGCTCCCTAATAACAAACTAATCCTCAGTCACTAATCAGCCTAATATCTATACATTGACCTCGCCCTTATCGTTAAAAACCTTAAGCTTAATCGCTGGCCCAATTCTATCTTGTGTGCTGTTTTTCAGCTTTCATGGAAAGCTGCCTGAGCCTCTTATCATTACAGCAGCTATCGCTGTTTGGTGTATTACTTGGTGGATTTTTGAACCAGTGCCGATCCCCATCACGTCACTGTTACCAATTGCTATTTTTCCACTAACAGGCGTCTTAACAAGTGAGCAAGTAGCTGCCGCTTATGGCAATAAGCTTATCTTACTATTACTAGGCGGCTTCTTACTGTCTACGGCTATTTCTCATTGTGGCGCTCATCGCCGTATAGCACTTACCATGGTCCATTGGTTTGGTAACAACAACCCGAAACGATTAGTATTGGGGTTTATGGTCGCCTCGGCCACACTTAGCATGTGGATTTCCAATACAGCTGCAACGATCATGCTACTTCCCGTTGTGCTAGCCGTCGTTGATAGCACTGACAATAAAAAGCTAGCCATTCCTTTATTACTAGGCCTCGCTTATTCTGCCAGCATCGGTGGCATCGGCACACCCATTGGTACCCCTCCAAATTTAATTTTCATGCAGGTTTATGAAGAGAACACCGGCTTGCAAATTAGCTTTACCCAATGGATGAGCTGGGCGCTACCGTTAGTAATCACTTTTATTCCCATCGTCTGGCTTTGGCTCACCCGACACCTACAGGGTACAGGCGAATTTTCCTTACCTGCTGTGGGCGCATGGACAACACACGAACGACGAGTCACACTTGTCGTTGGGCTTACCGCGTTGCTATGGATCACTCGCCGAGAGCCTTTTGGTGGTTGGAGTGGTTGGCTAAATTTACCGCACGCTAATGATGCATCTATCGCATTACTGGCCGTTATCGTCTTATTTATTACCCCAAATGGCAACAAGCAAAAACTCTTAGACTGGAAAGCAGCTCAGCAAATACCTTGGGGTATTTTATTATTGTTTAGCGGAGGCATTTGTCTGGCCAAAGCTTTTGTTGCCTCGGGTCTAAGCAACCAACTAGGTGAACAACTATCCGCTGTCACCGCCTTTAGCCTTATAGTGATGATAGCCATTATTGCGTTAAGCGTGACCTTTATGACCGAAGCGACCAGCAATACCGCCACCACAGCCATGCTGATGCCCATACTCGCCGCCACCGCCATTAACGCTGACATTGACCCCTTATTATTAATGGTTCCCGCCGCATTCAGCGCCAGCTGCGCCTTTATACTCCCTGTTGCTACTGCCCCGAACACCATTGTGTTTAGTAGTGGATACATCCATGGTGATCAGATGGCAAAAGAAGGCTTTATATTAAACTTGCTTGGCACCCTTGTTATAACAGCCATCTGTTGGTTCGTTTTACTCTAAATTGCGCCTTGCTATATTGCAGGTTCCGCCATTAAAAGGTCTACCAAAATGATGAGAGAAACACTCCAGTGATGACACTCTCTTCATTCATTGCATCGCACCGCTTAATCCTCAATAATACAACACAATAAAAACACTTACCCTACAAAGGGTATACACACCAATCAATTCACACACGGTGTCATTAAAAATAACTTGGAGGGGTGTTATGTCGGCTAATACTGACCATTACTGGACGGATAATATTCGTCTCATTTTGAAGCTGCTATTTATTTGGTTTCTTGTCTCTTTTGTGTTCGGCATCATTTTAGTTGAACCACTTAATAGCATTGAATTTGCTGGCTTTAAGTTAGGCTTTTGGTTTTCTCAGCAAGGCTCCATTATTTCTTTTGTTTTTTTAATTTTTTATTACATTAAAAAAATGAGCGCACTAGATGCTAAATACGGCGTGGATGATTGATATGGAATTACAAACACTTATTTACTTAGTGGTTGGGGCCACATTCGCGCTGTATATCGGCATTGCTATTTGGGCCAATGCAAAAACAACAGGCGATTTTTATATTGCCGGCAAAGGTGTTCACCCTATCGTTAACGGCATGGCGACCGGAGCTGATTGGATGTCAGCGGCGTCGTTTATCTCAATGGCTGGTTTAATTTCATATTTAGGCTACGAAGCCGGTGTGTATTTAATGGGTTGGACAGGTGGCTATGTACTTCTTGCCATGTTACTAGCGCCATATTTACGTAAATTCGGCAAATTTACTGTGCCTGAATTTATTAGTGATCGCTATTATTCACGTGCCGCTCGTGTCATTGCTGTCCTGTGTTTAATTTTTATTTCTTTTACCTATGTCGCAGGGCAAATGCGCGGTGTTGGTATCGTCTTTTCGCGCTTTTTAGAACTACCTATAGATCAAGGTTTATACCTTGGCATGGGCATTGTGTTTATCTATTCGGTCATTGGTGGCATGAAAGGCATCACCTACACGCAGGTTGCACAGTATATTGTGTTGATGTTTGCCTATTCTGTACCGGCTATTTTTATGGCCATACAATTTACAGGCAACCCTATTCCACAAATTGCGTTTGGTAGTCAAATGTCAGATGGCTCTGGGTTTTTATTAGATGCCTTGGATAAAACACTGCTTGATTTAGGTTTTGGTGCCTACACCGAGCCGTTTAACGATAAATCAATGATCGACGTTGCCGCTATTACCTTAGCCTTAATGGTCGGCACGGCTGGTTTACCGCATGTTATTGTGCGCTTTTTTACCGTTCCTAAAGTCTCTGATGCAAGAAAATCGGCTGGCTGGGCGCTTATTTTTATCGCCTTGTTATATACCACCGCGCCAGTTGTTGGCTCCTTAAGCCGTTTAAACATTATCAACAGTATTAATGGGCCTGATAACAGCGGCACCGCCTACACTGATATGCCTAGTTGGTTCCAAACGTGGGAAAGCTCAGGCTTACTCGGCTGGTTTGATCATAACGGCGATGGTAAATTGCAATATGCTGCAGGTAAGGCATTTGCTGGCGAAGGTAAGCCTGTATTCGATGCTGAACAACGTGGCGCTTTAGGTGAACGCATCATTACTAATCCGTCTGAAGGCAAGGTAGTGAATAACGCACCATTTGCTAATGAAATTTACGTTGATCGCGACATTATGGTATTGGCTAGCCCAGAAATCGCCCAATTACCCAATTGGGTCATTGCATTAATCGCTGCTGGTGGTGTTGCCGCTGCTTTATCCACGGCTGCTGGTTTATTATTAGTTATTTCCGCCAGTATTTCGCACGATTTATTAAAAAGCACCTTTATGCACAAGATCAGCGAGAAAAATGAATTACGCGCTAGTCGAATTACCTCGGCCTTCGCGATTCTCGTTGCTGGTTATTTAGGCTTGCACCCACCCGCTTTTGTTGCTCAAGTCGTTGCGTTTGCCTTTGGCTTAGCTGCATCGTCCTTGTTCCCGGTGCTGATTATGGGTATTTTTAGTAAGCGCATGAATAAATACGGCGCCATTTGCGGCATGCTCACCGGGCTGGTGTTCACGATGGGCTATATCATTTATTTTAAAGGCATTTTTATAGAGCCAATGGCGGCTAATACCGCTGAAAACTGGCTGTTTGGTATTTCACCGGAAGGCATTGGTGCGATTGGTATGTGCTTGAACTTCTCCGTCGCCTTTATTGTGTCCAGCCTAACGCCTGCACCGCCTCAAAGTGTACAGAATATGGTTGAACGAATTCGGCTGCCCAATGCAGCCGCTGCCGCTCACGATCACTAAGAAGCGATAATAACGATGCTTAACACTATTTGGGTAGATGCCGACGCCTGCCCTGTTGTCATAAAGGACATTTTATTCCGCGCCGCAGAGCGCACAAACACTCAAATGACCTTGGTGGCCAACCAAGCCATCCGGGTGCCGCCTTCTACTTATATTTCTTTTTTACGCGTTAATCAGGGTTTTGATGAGGCCGATAATGAAATTGTTAAACGAATGCAAGCGGGAGACTTAGTGATTACCGGCGACATTCCGTTAGCTGCTGATGTCATAGAAAAAGGTGGCACGGCCTTAAACCCGCGTGGTGAGCTATACACAAAAGAAAACATTAAAGACCGTCTTAATATGCGCGACTTTATGGAAACCATGCGTTCCAGTGGCTTAGAAATTGGTGGCGGCCCACCGCCTTTAAATAATACCGACCGACAAGTATTTGCAAATCAACTCGATAAACTTTTAACTCAAGCCAAACGTTGACGTTAGTGTTTTTTTATTGTCTTACTACAGGTCTTACTGAATAGAAAACAGCCGCTTAGCCGTTATCGTGCAGATCGGTTGATGAAGCCCTATCAATTTAATAGCTGCCAGCAACCTAAACATGCTTATAAACGGGCTACACAAGAGCATGTGGCGATACCTAATTACCTTAGATGCTAAAAAGTATATAGGAAGAGATAACCATGAAAAGTAGATATACAATTTAGTAAAAGAGACTTTCATATCACAGCATGCCTTTTAGATACACATAACGTTTAATTTAAAGGTTGGCGTCCTCTTTAGCTGTGATGGCTTCATTGGTTTAGCATTCAGCCTTATCCTTTCTAATCACCAAAAGTCATTCATCTCATACACGATGGGCTATTAATATAGCCCGTGCCCACTTTGACATAAATACAATAAGATCCTTTTTATTAAGTGGTTTTGAAAAGTAATACCCCTGAAAAAGGTCACAACCATTTTCACTTAAAACGTCCACTTGCTCCACTTCCTCAACACCCTCAGCGATAACCGACATGCCCAGGCCGCTCCCAAGCTTAATAATACTTTTTATTAACTGGAGGTCTTGATTGTTATTAAGGATATTCTCAACAAACACTTTATCTATTTTCAGCTCACTAATGGGCAGCCCGCTCAGTACGCCTAAGGATGAGTAGCCCGTACCAAAGTCATCTAAAGAGGTGAGGATGTTTTTTTCCTTTAATGCTAAAAGAATTTTTTTTGCCTGCCCAACATCTTCGATGAACAAACTCTCTGTCACTTCAATCATCAGCTCTATACTAGAGCAATCATGTCGTCTCTGTAGCTGGAATATAGACATCAAGAAAGCTGGGTGAAAAAGTTGCTGAACCGACACATTAATCGACAAGCGTAATTTCTTCTTATTTTTTTGAACTGAACGACAAACACTAATAAATTCGGCCAGTGCCGTTTCAAATACAAATAAACCAATCTCATGAATAAGCCCTATTGATTCGGCTATCATAATGAATTCATCAGGAGGAACTAAGCCTAAACTTGGGTTATCCCAACGCAACAACGCTTCAACCCCTATAATTTCTTTTGAATAAGCATCAACCTGTGGCTGATACACGACAAAGAGCTCTTCTCGTTCTACCGCATGAAGCAGTTCTTTTTCAATCATGGCTGTGCGTTGCATTTTTTCTTGCAAGCCTTCGGAGTAAGAAAAGAAGCCGCACCGCAATCTTTTAGCTTCATACATTGCCATATCCGCTTTACTCAATAACTCATCCAGCTTATCCCCATCTTTGGAGTGTTTTACCACTCCTATACTCGCTTGAATAGAAAACTCAAGCCCATCCAGCACAAAGGCCTTATTCAATTGAGTTAAAAAGTGTCGGCATAAGTTAAGGTTGTGTACGTTGTCACCTGAGCGTGTAAGAACAATAAACTCATCTCCTCCTTGTCTAATGCACAGGCAATCATCAAAGTTGGCTGTTACTCGAGCGGAAACCTCAAGTAATACCTGATCTCCTATAGAGTGCCCGTATAAATCATTAATCCCTTTGAAGTTATCAAGGTCAATAAAAAAAATAGCGAAGCCCTTTGGATATTTCTGTTTCCATGCATCAAAACTTTCTAACAAATAGCGTCTATTCGGTAGTTTTGTTAATTGGTCGTGCGTCGCTTGAAACTCAAGTGCTTTTTTCGACCTACCTTGACTAGAAATATTCATCCTAAAAAGAAAGTACAAAGTGAGGTTGAAAAGCAACAAGAGGGAGATATACCAAGCAAGCCTCTGGCATAATTTATTTAATACAAGCGTTTTATTAAGGCTTGTAGCTGAAAAGAAGTGGTATTTATCATTATAAGACAAAGACGTTATAACCTTTTCCCCTTGGTAATTTTTTGTCTGCAACACTACAGGTTTGCCGCTGCCCTCACCTTTGATGAAGTTATAACCAACTTGATCTATCATACCCTCCGTAAAATGCTGGATAATTTGCTCCGACACAGGCATTTTAAATAAGTAGTCGTAATCACTTTCGTCAGCATATGAAACGTAATAACGATAATACTCATCACTAATAAGGGTCACATCTGCACCAGGAACACTTGATTGGTCAGCCAGCATTTTTTTTAAGAAGCTTAATTTAACACCACTCGTCATAACGGCGACAACGCGCCCATCTGCATCTAAAATTCGTTTTCTTAATGGGATAAGCCACTGCTTCAAGGATGTCATATAATAGGTCCGGCCCATCACCATTTCATCCGAATGCCGGGCTGCCTTAAATGATTTACGCGTATCTTCTTTATCTAACAAGTTTGGTAGCTTGCCTGAGGAAAAGTTCGAGCTCGTTACAATCAGCTGACCGGAAGGAAGAGCTAGCCCTAGGCCTGCTAACTCAGGATTACTCTTCAACATAGCATCCAGTAGAGTGGATGACTTAGCTTTATTCATAATGCCTGCTTTTACTAGTTTCTTACCTAGTGCGTCTAATAATAGCTCCTGCTTATCGAGCAAATTATGAATTGAGTGCGTGACAAGGGCATTCGAATATTTAAGCTCATTTCTAGCACTCTCCTCAATGCGTTGATAGTCAACAAAGGTAGCCGCTGCAGTAAATAAAACAGACATTGAAGCAATAAAAAAATACGTTTTCCATAGCGGGTTGATTCTTAAGGAGGATCTGTTCATTTGGACCTTGAGTTAATTGTCAGGCATACTAAATAATAACGTAGAAAGTGTATTTTTCATACGCTTGTACTGGTAACTCAAACAAGGCACATTAATTAGAGATTTTTCATAATTAATCAATACCCCCATTCCAAGTACACAGCCGATCAAGGTTGTAATATTTCATATATACAGCTATATCTTGCTAAACAGAAACAACCTCACTTGCAGTGTATCTACTATAAATACTAGAGTATATGGGCAGAATCATCGTCCATACATCAATATCACCAACGCTTCGAAGCAATGGAACATGAAAAAACGGATCTTTTTTATATTAATAAGCCTTATATCGCTAACTGCTTACGCTGCTAAACCGGCTATATTTTTACTTAAAAACTACCATCAAGATATTCCTGTGACGGGTTGGCTTATGAGCGAAAAACTCGATGGTGTACGCGGCTATTGGGATGGCAACAAGCTCATTAGTCGAGGAGGAAAAATACTAAGCCCACCAGCATGGTTTACCCAGAACTACCCACCTTTTCCAATAGATGGCGAGCTATGGACCCAGCGAGCCGACTTTGAAAACATCAGCTCCATTGTTAACAGCCAAGAGGCTGGTGAACGATGGAAACATATTACCCACCAAATATTTGATGTGCCCAATCAAACAGGTAATTTACATAAACGGCTACAGGTTTTACAAAACTATCTAGATAAGAACCCTACGCCGTACATTCAGATCATTCAGCAAACAACCGTTAACAATAAAAAACAATTACAGCGCTTTTTACACTCTATTACTGCTAACCAAGGTGAAGGCGTTGTAGTTAGAGACCCTAATCAAGCCTATCAAACAGGTCGGTTATCTTCAGCATTGAAACTAAAGGAATACACCGACACAGAATGTACCGTGCTAAAAGTCCTCCCCGGCAAAGGACAATATCAAGGCAAAATGGGCTCTATACTCTGCCTGACTTCACAGGGCAAACAGTTAACCATTGGTTCTGGCTTTTCAAATAAAGACAGAACTGACCCGCCCCTTATAGGCAGTGAAATAACGTTTAAATATTATGGCCTAACCAAAAAAGGGCGCTATCGATTCCCTGTCTATTTAAGACCGTTTAACAAACCTTAGTCACCCGTAAATCAAACAAAAGAGTTTTTCATTGCGCTTTTCATGTTGGCGTATAATTACGCCTAATCAAACACATGGAACACACATGCCTAAAGCCAGCGATTTAAAATGCGGAATGGTTGTTGAAGTCAACGACGAACCCTATGCGGTTAAAAGTATCGACGTACGCAACCCATCATCTCGTGGAGCCTCTACCCTTTATAAAGTTCGCTTTAATCACCTTAAAAGCAAGCAAAAACGTGATGAAACCTTAAAAGGCGATGACTTTCTGAAGGATCTCGATTGCGAAAAAGCCAATTTACAGTTTTCTTATCAAGATGGTAACGCCTATACCTTCATGAATTTAGACACCTATGATCAATACACATTAGACGCTGAAGACATTGAAGAACAAGTTAAATACCTAAGCGAGGGGCTCGATAGCCTAGTAGGTATTTTGCTAGAAGAAGCATTGGTCGCTATTGAGTTACCGGCCACCATTAGCTTACAAATAGTGGATACCGCGCCCGGTTTAAAAGGTGCCTCTGCCTCTGCACGAACCAAACCAGCTACGCTAAGCACTGGGTTAGAAGTTCAAGTACCGGAGTATATAGACAATGAAGAAGTCATTAAAATAAATACCAGCACCGGCAAATTTATGTCGCGCGGATAAATTATTACCTGACAACCGCACCTTTTAACACTAAGCCCATTTGACTGAGACACCAGCATGAACAACATCCAACAACTACGCGAAGCATTAGCCACATTACAATTTAGCGACACCATGGACATTATTGATGCGCTGTATGATTTTACACCCAGCGCATTTAATAACGGCGAAGTTAACAATAAGGCAAATGAAAACAATGGTTCTTGCAAGTTATTTGCCTTTGCCAAGCTAAATGAGTTTACCGAGCCACAAACCTTGGCATTATTTGGTGAGTACTACCGTGATGTACTGGCTACCCCAGATGGCGATGATCACCAAAATATTCGTCACTTTATGAAAACAGGCTGGGCAGGCATTCGCTTTGACAGCAACCCGCTAACAGCAAAAAAATAACCCCGATAAAACCTATGCCTGACACCCTCTTTTCATCTTTACCCATTACATCAGCTCAAGTTAAAAACTTGAGCTCACTCGGCTATAAAAATATGACGCCAGTGCAAGCGCAAAGCTTGCCGCATGTTTTAAAGGGCAAAGATATCCTCGCACAAGCTAAAACGGGGAGCGGTAAAACCGCAGCGTTCGGCATTGGCTTACTAGATAAAATTAACCCACGCTTTTTTGGTACGCAAGCTCTGGTTTTGTGCCCAACCCGCGAACTGGCTGACCAAGTCGGTAAAGAAATTCGTAAGTTGGCTCGCAGTGTGCCTAATATAAAACTGGTACTACTATGCGGTGGCAAACCCTTTGGGCCACAAGTAGGCTCGCTAGAGCATGGTGCACATATTGTGGTGGGCACGCCCGGGAGAATTCAAGATCACCTAAAAAAACGCACCCTAAAGCTCGACCAGCTAAAAACCCTCGTGTTAGATGAAGCGGACCGAATGTTAGATATGGGCTTTTCTGATGTGATGACTGACATCATTAAACGCACACCTGCCTCCCGTCAAACCTTACTGTTTTCTGCCACCTACCCCGACGAAGTAAAAAAAATGTGTCGCTCTATTCAACGTGACCCTGTCGCCATCACCGTTGAATCAGATCATCAACAAAATGTGATTGAGCAGTTGTTCTACCAAGTTAAAAAACACGAGCGTAATAATACGTTGCTTGCACTGTTTGAGCACTACCACCCAAATACAGCCGTTGTTTTTTGCCATACCAAGGCGCAGTGTAGTGAGATGGCTGAGTTTTTACGCGAGCATAATATTGAATCATTAGCGATACACGGCGACCTTGACCAGCGTGAGCGTGACCAAGTACTGGTTCGCTTTGCTAATAATAGTTGCTCCGTACTGGTTGCAACCGATGTGGCTGCTCGTGGGCTCGATATTAAATCCATCGGCATGGTCATCAATTACGAACTGCCTCGCGATCCTGAAATTTACGTGCATCGTATCGGAAGAACCGGCCGTGCCGGCGAAACTGGGCTCGCCATGAGCTTATTTGCTGAACATGAGCAAGTGCGTGTGAAAGCAATTGAAGAATATCAACACAAACCTTGTTTAATAGATAGCCCTTTATCGTTGGACCGCGATAGTAGCTACAAGCTCTACCCGCCAATGGTTACCATTCAAATTGATGGCGGCCGTAAAGATAAAATTCGCCCCGGCGATATTTTAGGGGCACTAACCGGCGATGCTGGCTTAGAAGGCAAGCAAATCGGCAAAATAGATATTTTTGACCGCTCCAGTTATGTGGCGCTTGAACATGAGGCTGTGCGACAAGCACTGAACTACCTCGCCAATGGGAAAATTAAAGGCCGCCCGGCTAAAGCACGGAAGGTTCGCTAATTAAAACGGCTGTCTACTCTTGTATCGCGGTTAATAGCATTAACCGCCTACGTAGCGTAAACGCTTTTTAGCTTTTAGTTTATGCATATCGGTCATGATCAGCCCGTCTATACAGTGTCCAAAGTTCGCATCTACATTAAAATCAATATAGCGAACACCGCCTTCATCACATAAATCGGCGTATTGCTTGTATAAGGTTGGTACGGTGGCATTCATATGCGCTAAGTGTTCTTTCATGACTCTAAAGTCGTCACTTTGATTATTGCCAGTCAGCACATCTGCCACCTGCTTTTTTATTTCTGGCCTCATAATATAGGGCGTTCGAGAGATGGCTAAGCAATCGGCATCAGGAAAGTAATGCTGATAGAACGTCACAATCAGCGCTTTAGCTAGTTCAGGGTAAGCATCACTTAAGCTAACAGGGCCAAATAAGTAGCGTGCTGAGGGGTACTTTCTAAGATAGGCGCCAATGCCATACCATAAGTGGTCTAAGCTGCGTTTACCCCAATACTTAGGGCTGACAAAACTACGGCCAAGTTCTATACCCTGTTCAAAATAAGGAGCAACTTTCTGCATGTTATAGTCAAAAAGTTCTTGGCTATAAATGCCTCGACCCTTGTCTAAATCCATTAAGCGTTTTACTTCAGCAAGTCGGTAAGAGCCTACAATTTCAAGTTCTTGCTCATCCCACAAAATAATATGGCGATAATGCTTATCATACCGATCAAGATCTCGGCTTTTGCCTGTGCCTTCACCGACACGCCGAAAAGTCATTTCCCTTAAGCGCCCAATTTCATTCATGACCGCAGAGTCCGGTCGATAATCAAATAAGTATATTTTCTTTTCATCGGCTGTTTCGCCCAGTAACTCACCCTCTTTTAACTCATTTTTCAGGGCCTTTCGATCACGCGGGTGAATAATGGTCTGTTCTGTTTCCAGCAGGCTCTTTTTTCCTTTACCTAGCAAGTAAGCATGGCGACGAACCAATCGCGCAATTTCTTTACGTTTTAATGGCAAACTATCTATAAAACGGTATGGGATGGGAGCGCCCACCTTGAAGCTTATCGTTTTCGAGTTTTTATTAAAAACCTCATGCGCTAACAACATGCTTGATAAAGGCTTGTAGAACATTGAACTGCTATAAAAAAGAGATGAGTTCCGCGCCTTAACGTAAATTGGCAAAATAGGAGCTTGGGTTTTCTTAGCAAAACTTAAGAATCCGCTCGACCATTTTCCGTCACGTACTCCGTTCGGTCTCATTCTTGACACTTCGCCTGCAGGAAAAATAATAACGGCTTCTTCATTATTTAAACTCTGCAAAATACGCGAAATACTACTCTTTTGCGTTGATTTTCTTAAATTATCAACGGGTAATAATAGACTGTCTAGCGCCTTAAACTCCATTAACATGTCATTAACCACTATTTTTACATCGCGGCGCACCTCACCAACAAGCTTTAACAGCGATAATCCATCGAGCGCACCCAGTGGGTGATTAGCAACAATAATTACGCGGCCACTGGCGGGGATATTAGCCCTGTCACTGTGTGATGCTGAGTAACTAAAGTTAAAAAATGCAAATACTTGATCAATAAAATCAAACCCCTCGTCATCTTGATGATCTTCTAGGAATTGATTCACTTCATTTTCATGCATCAGTTTTTTTAAAAAACCAACCGTTGGTTTTTTAAGCCATGAGCCACGTTGCTCAAAATTTGGGAATTTTTGCTCTATTGTTTGCTCAATATTTAGCATACTACTTAATCGTCCGTTATTTTTTTACTAAAATTTTCGAGGGCTAGCCAGCAAAAATGTGCTTATAAAGCATTAGCGATGGCATCAAACCTTGATCCGTTTTCATGAAGTTTTCCTAGTTCATATCACTATTTAGTTTTTAATTTATCGTTAGAATAATCTTTGTTTATGAACGTTTTATAACAATTGCTTGACGCTTTAATGAATGCTGCAAATGCACACTCTCTGCTATAATGTTCGATTGAATGTTTCCATTATGTTAATGCTCCTTATATAACTGTCTGCAAATCCCTATGTTTCAACTTATCCTTTCTCGTTCTCAAAGCCTAAAAAGTGACCTTCTTTCTGGCCTTACCGTTGCACTAGCTCTAGTACCCGAAGCCGTTGCCTTTGCTTTCGTAGCAGGGGTTGAACCCTTAGTCGGTTTATATGCTGCTTTTATGGTCGGTTTAATTACCGCCGCTATTGGCGGCCGTCCGGGAATGATTTCTGGCGCAACCGGCGCACTGGCTGTTGTTATGGTGAGCTTGGTGGCAACTCATGGGGTTGAATATCTATTTGCAACCGTTGTCTTAATGGGTGTTTTACAAGTGCTGGCTGGAGTTTTTCGCTTAGGAAAATTCATTCGCTTAGTGCCACACCCCGTGATGTTAGGCTTTGTGAATGGTTTAGCGATTGTTATTTTTATGGCCCAGCTGCAACAATTTCAATTCCTTGATCCGGTCACCGGCGAGCTTGCTTGGCTACAAGGTGAGCAGATGACATTAATGTTAGGCATGGTGGCACTGACCATGGCCATTATCTATTTCTTACCCAAATTAACGAAGGCCATTCCATCATCATTGGCTGCGATCTTAACCATCGTTGCCATTTCTATTGGCTTAGATATGGACTTACGTACCGTTCAAGATGTGCTTGTCGATATGACTGGCGATCCGGTGGCGACTATTGCTGGCGGCTTACCGCAATTCCATTTCCCTAGCGTGCCGCTAAATCTTGAAACGCTGAAAATTATTTTCCCTTATGCGCTGATTCTTGCTGCCATTGGTTTAATTGAGTCTTTATTAACCTTAACTCTGATTGATGAGATAACTGAGACACGTGGCCGTGGAAATAAAGAATGCATTGGTCAAGGCGTTGCCAATGTGGCTACCGGTTTTTTTGGTGGTATGGGTGGCTGCGCGATGATTGGTCAAAGCATGATCAATATTAATTCTGGCGGCCGTGGACGCGCCTCAGGCATTTCTGCTGCGCTATTCTTACTCGCCTTTATTTTAGTTGGCTCATCACTGATTGAAATGATCCCCGTTGCCGCGTTAGTCGGCGTGATGTTTATGGTGGTACTGGGTACATTTGAATGGGCCAGCTTCCGCTTATTGGGCCGCATCCCAACTTCCGATACGCTTGTGGGTATTACTGTTGCGGTTGTTACCGTGCTAACTGATTTAGCCATTGCGGTTGTCGTGGGAGTCTTAATGTCTACCTTAGTGTTTGCTTGGAAACATGCCAAAAACATGCACTTTGATATTGAAGAAAAAGATGGCGTTAAGATCTATAAGCCAACTGGACCACTCTTTTTCGCTTCAATCCACCACTTTCGTGATCAGTTTGACCCCATTAACGACCCACAAGAAGTGATTGTTGATTTTGCACGTTCACGCGTGTCTGACCATTCAGGCATTGAAGCCATTGACGCCTTGGCAGAGCGGTATATGAAGCAAGGCAAAACACTGCATTTACGTCATTTAAGCCCAGAGTGCATCAAATTATTACACAAGGCTAGAAAGCTAATTGAAGTTAACGTGATTGAAGACCCAAAATATTCAATTGCTGATGATGAACTAGGCTAACAATGTTAGCCTGCCTTACATAGAGGCTTGAACGCATTTAATAATGCCGTATTCATACTCTTCATCCAAGGCCTCATAGATAGGTTTAATGCGGCCTTTTGACTCATCTTCCAAAGACTCTATGGTCATGATGATTTCTTGATATTCACTGTCGTCTAAATCGAGTACCTCTTTGACATCCAGTAGCCCTGCTTCAATTGCATCGGCTAAATGTCCATATACCGTGTTTTCTTTCATATCGCGCTGTGTTGCAATCGCCTTTATATCTAAACCCTCTTGATACAACATGAGCGTCTCATTAACCGTTGCGCTAAGCCGATTATTCAATAATTCTGCTAACGGGTACTTTGCAATTTCTGCCAAAAAAACCTGGCCATAACGCTTTATTTTTTGATCACCCACGCCACTGATATACCGCATATCGCCAATCTCAACCGGGCGCTTTTTAATCATTTCCATTAAGGTTGCATCATGAAAAATGACATAGGGCGGCACACCACTGTCTTCCGCTAGTTGCGTTCTCAAAGCTCGTAAAGCGTCCCATAACGGCTCGTCTTGTGGGCGAACAGGGCTTTTCTTCTTTTTTTCTGTTGTCAGCTTTTCTTCTTTTGTTTGCTTTCTTAGCGCCAGTTTTTGTTCACCGCGTAACACTGGTCGGCATTTTTCTGTCAGTGTTAGCGAGCCATGGCTTTCTGCTTCAACATTAATAAAGCCAAGCGCTATCAACTGCCTAAAAATAGTTCGCCATTCCATCGTTGAGAATTCTTTACCAATGCCAAAGGTACTTAACTGCTCGTGCTGGTTTTGCCGGATACGGTCATCAGCCTTGCCCATTAAGACATCAATAATATAATTAACCCCAAAGCGTTGCCCTGTACGATAAATGCTCGATAAAATCTTTTGCGCCGCTTCAGAACCATCCCATTTTTCAGGCGGTGTTGTGCAATTATCACAGGCACCACATGGCTGTTCTAACCGCTCATCAAAGTAGCCTAACAAGGCTTGCCGCCGACAAGCAATCAGCTCGCAAAGCCCCAGCATAGATTCTAATTTATTATGCTCGACACGCTTATGCGCCTCATCGGCCTTGGAGTTTTGCATAAATTGTCGCAGCGTCAATACATCTTGTAGGCCATACGCCATCCAGGCATTTGCAGGCTCGCCATCACGGCCTGCACGACCGGTTTCTTGATAATACGCCTCAATACTTTTTGGTAAACTTAAGTGCGCTACAAAACGTACATCCGGCTTATCTATGCCCATACCAAAGGCGATTGTAGCGACAATAATCACCCCTTCATCGCGTAAAAAACGCTGTTGGTTTTTTTGCCTAAGCTCTTGCGATAAGCCCGCGTGATAAGGCAATGCGATACGCCCTTGTTCTGTTAACCATTCGGCAGTCGCTTCTACTTTCTTGCGTGATAGGCAATACACAATGCCTGCATCTTGCGCATGATTTTCTTGTATAAAGCGCCACAACCGTAATTTCGGGTTATTACCTTCAGAAATAGCATAGTGAATATTCGGCCGATCAAAACTATTGATGAATACCCGCGCCCCTTCAAGTTGTAATTGCGCAATAATTTCATCGCGCGTACGTTGATCAGCTGTGGCGGTTAATGCAATACGCGGCACTTGTGGAAAACGCTCATGCAGCACACGTAACTTTTGATATTCTGGCCTAAAGTCATGCCCCCATTGCGATACACAATGCGCCTCATCAATCGCAAACAAGGCAATATGGCAGCGCTCCAACAACGACAGCATAATAGGGTTCAACAACCTTTCTGGCGCTACATACAATAAATCTAAAGCGCCATTTAATAATTGCGCCTCCACTTCTCGCGCCTCAGCGACATCGAGTGTTGAGTTTAAATAGGCTGCTTTAATACCCAGTTGATTAAGCGCATCCACCTGATCCTGCATCAGCGCAATCAATGGCGATACAATAATCGCAGTGCCATCACGCAATAAGGCTGGAATTTGGTAGCACAGCGACTTACCGCCGCCAGTGGGCATCAGCACAAAGGCATCGCGCCCTTGCTCTAACTCATGAATAATCTCACCTTGTGGCTCACGAAAAGCGTCGTAACCAAACGTTGACTGTAAAATAGATTGCGCGCGATTCATCAATTCAAGGGCTAATAAAAAATATAATTATCGCATAAACAAGCCTATCCGCAG
Source organism: Cycloclasticus sp. (assembly GCF_019090545.1). Classification (NCBI taxonomy): domain Bacteria; kingdom Pseudomonadati; phylum Pseudomonadota; class Gammaproteobacteria; order Thiotrichales; family Piscirickettsiaceae; genus Cycloclasticus; species Cycloclasticus sp. The sequence continues at coordinate 19,804 of NZ_JAHRVT010000057.1, forward strand.
CTAAACGAATCGGCTCACATTCAATGACATTATCAATACCAGAAGCAAATTAGGCGGTGCTTACTTGTCGTTTAAGCAGCGCTCTCAGGCTTTAGGTATAATGCCATCTTTCCCATCTGTACGACCCAAAACATGTTGAAGTTAAGCAACGTATCGCTCCGCCGAGGAACTAAAGTATTATTCGAGAATGTTTCCTTTACCGTGCACGCAGGTCAGCGCGTTGGCATTAGCGGTGCCAATGGCTGTGGTAAGTCCAGTTTATTTGCGATGGTGTTAGATAGTCTCCAGCCCGATAGCGGTGATTTTTCTATTCAATCGGGTTTTGTGATTGCCCACGTTGCCCAAGAGTTGACCGCCACTGAGCAAGCGGCTATTGAATTTGTGATCGATGGCGATAAAGAACTCCGCGATATTCAGCAAAAAATAGCCCAAGCAGAAGAACAACACGACGGCCACCGTGCCGCCGAGCTGTATGCTGAACTAGAAACCATTCAAGGCTACACCGCCAACTCGCGGGCAGCTATTTTAATGAATGGACTGGGCTTTAAAGCCACCGATTTAAACAACCCTGTTACCAGCTTTTCGGGTGGCTGGCGCGTACGTTTAAACATTGCAAAGGCGCTCATGTGCCGCTCCGATCTGCTATTGTTGGACGAGCCAACCAATCACTTAGACTTAGATGCCGTTATTTGGCTACAAGAGTGGTTACAAAGTTATGCTGGAACCCTGTTACTTATTTCGCACGATAGGGACTTTTTAGACGCCGTTGTCGGCAATATTCTACATATTGAGCAACAAAGTGCGATGCTTTATAGCGGCAATTATTCTCAATTTGAACGCGCTAGGGCTGAACGCTTGGCGCAGCAACAATCTAATTTTGAACGACAACAAAAAGAACGCGCACATATTCAAAGTTATGTTGATCGGTTTAAAGCGAAAGCTACCAAAGCCAAACAAGCACAAAGTCGCTTAAAAGCACTGGAGCGGATGGAATTGATTTCTGCCGCACACATTGACTCTCCTTTTCACTTTGCGTTTTTCAAGCCTGAACGAGTCTCAAACCCACTGATCAAAGTTGAAAAGACAACACTGGCCTACAGCGACAATGTCATTTTAAATAATGTGTCTCTGTCTATAAAACCCGGTGATCGCCTTGCATTATTAGGCCCAAACGGCGCCGGTAAATCGACATTAATTAAGCTTCTCGCAGAAGAAAACAAGCCAACAAGCGGCAGCATTGAATGTGCCGAAAGCCTTAAAGTCGGTTATTTCGCGCAGCACCAGTTAGAGCAATTAGACCCTAATGCATCCCCCTTATTGCACTTGCAGCGGTTGGATAAAAAAGCTACCGAACGTGATTTAAGAAACTTTCTCGGTGGTTTCGGCTTTCATGGTGACAAAACACTGGAGGCCATCGCGCCCTTCTCAGGGGGCGAAAAAGCAAGGTTAGCTCTCGCACTTCTGGTTTATCAAAAGCCTAATTTATTATTGCTTGATGAACCGACCAACCATTTAGATATAGAAATGCGCCATGCCTTAAGTGCCTCCTTACAAGAGTTTAGTGGCGCAATGATTATTGTTTCCCATGATCGACACTTGCTGCGCACCATCACTGATCAGTTTTTACTCGTCTCTGGCGGCAAAATAACACCTTTTGATGGCGACCTAGATGACTACGCCGACTGGGTAAAAAATCAAGCCAAAGAAAATGACAGCGCCCCCTCTAGCGATAAAAGCGTTAATGCTCGTAAAGAACAAAAACAACAACAGGCAAATAACAGGCAACAGCAAAAACCACTACGCGACGCCCTAAGAAAAGCAGAAAAACAACTCGATAAATTACAGGAGAAACAACAACAACTTGAAGCCAAACTGGCTGATAGCGATTTATACCATCAAGATAAGAAGCAACAATTAGCCGACATTATTAAAGAAAAAAGCAGCATTGATGAACAACTAGCCAAAACCGAAGAGGCTTGGCTGACGGCACAAGAGGCGCTCGAAGAGCTTATATAATCAGTTAAAGAGCCTAGCCCAGTTTGTGGCCGAAAAAACAGTTAACTAACCATAACAAGCCTCAATTTTATATTGGGCACGCTTGATTAACGCTTACAAATGCGTAACATCAGCACCTATTAAGTGAATGGACAACATTGGAATGAACGAGAAAACTAACAAAGACCCTCTACACGGCCTTACACTTGAGGCGATTGTTACTAGCCTTGTTGAACATTATGGCTGGGAGAGTTTAGGCCAGCAAATAAACATTCGTTGTTTCACTAGTGATCCATCTGTTAAATCTAGCCTTAAGTTTCTTCGCAAAACACCTTGGGCTAGGAAAAAAGTGGAGACGCTTTACCTTGCAACACAAAATAGCGTTTGGAAAAAATAATTCCTATTAGATACTGCAAATAGCCCCCATTCCAGCCTAATTGAAAGGTAGGCACCGCTGACACTATTCAAGTTTAAAAAAGGCTAAATTGACCCCTAAGAAAAAAGTTGAATTCCTGATTATTGGCCAAGGGCTAGCCGGTAGCTTGTTGGGCTGGCGACTTATTCAACAAGGTCACTCTGTTTTACTCCTTGACCCTTGCCTTACGCACACCGCATCGCGCACCGCGGCTGGCTTAATTAACCCGGTAACGGGCAAAAGGTTAGTTAAAACTGACCATGTCGAACAATACCTTACAGCAGCAAAGGAACTTTATGCAGAACTGGCTAATTTCTTTGCTCTCACCTTTCTGCATGAAAGGGAACAGGTTCGCCTATTCCAATCAGACGCTGAGCTAAACCAGTGGAACAAGCGAAAAAATCAGGCTGAGTATGCACCTTTCTTGGCTGAACGTTTCAATGCAAAAGATAAAAAATACCTAAAAGAAACATCCTTGGGTGGCTTCAAGCAACAGCAATGTGCTTACCTTGATACTGTTGTTTTACTCGATCATTTGCGTGATTTTTTCCTGCATCAAGGCTGCTTCATCAAGGCACAAATGGACTTGAGTGAACTTAACATCAGTTCATCATTTGTTGAATGGCATGGCCACACTGCCGATAAAATAATTTTTTGTGATGGCTACCACTTACAACATAACCCATGGTTTTCATGGCTTCCTTTGCAGCCTGTACAAGGTGATATTTTAACCCTGAAAACAGATCATCCTTTGCCAAATGAAATTGTGCAGTTTGGCAAATGGTTACTGCCCCTTGCTAACGGGCAACTCAAATTGGGGGCCAGTTGGCAATGGCAACCACTGGATGAGAAACCTAACGAAAAAGCTGCTCTTGAGTTACTCGATGCGTGTTACCCGTATTTTCCGCACTTAAGGCAAGCCCAACGACTAGAACACAACGTTGGTATTCGCCCTGGTACTCGCGACAAGCACCCCTTTTTAGGCCAGCATCCTGAGCAGTCTAAATTACTCGTTTTTAACGGTTTCGGCTCCAAGGGCTCACTCCTCATTCCGTGGCATGCAGAACGCTTTTTACGTTACTTAACTCACGCTAAGCCGTTACCAACATCCGCTGATATTAATAGGTATACACATGACTATTTCACTCGTTAACCAAGCACATAACAATATTGCGAATTATCTTTCAGAGGGCGATATTGCCGTTGATGCCACAATGGGTAATGGCTTTGATACGCTTTTTTTAGCCCAGCAAACTGGAGAGGCCGGGAAAGTCTACTCGTTCGACTTACAAGCCGCCGCTTTGCACACAACAGAGCAACGGCTAAGCAAAGAAAAACTATTACACCGGGTTTGCCTGATACAAGATGATCACTCACAATTATCAGCTTACTTAACGAAGGACGATGTTCATTCGATTCGTTGTGCGATGTTTAATTTAGGCTATTTACCGGGTAGTGATAAATTACTGCAAACGACGCCAAACTCTACGCTTCAGGCATTAGAGTCAGCGATTGCCCTGTTGGCACAGCCAGGTATTATTTCTATACTGGCTTACACAGGACATACTGGTGGTCGAGAGGAAACTGAGTCTGTAAAAAGTTGGGCGAAGACACTGCCAAAAAAACAATACGAGGTGACTATTCAAATACCTAGTGCAACAAAAAATAGCCCACCAGAACTTATTTTGATAGAGCACCTGTAATTAATCATGCCATAACGTTTAAGACACGCGTCGCCTTTATACACGGTTCTTTTTATTATCTTTCAGTGGGTTTTAGTATTTTCCAAGCCTTATCTACTTTAGCCAAGCTATTACCCTTAGGGATTTCGCCCGCTTGGTTTCACCTTAAAAAAGCACCACCGAGTAACGATTAGCAAGGACAAACCGGCCCCTAAGATATCAGCAAACCAATCATACAAATCCGACTCACGCCCTGATATAAATGACTGATGCCATTCATCACTGGCCGCATAGAGCGCTGAAAAAATAAAGGCCACAATGAGCGCTCGTTGTTCGTTTTTGATTACTTGGGTGAAATAAGCTAACGCAAAAAAACCTAAAACAGCATAGGCAATTGCATGAATAACCTTATCTTGATGTGCAAATAGCACTGGCGTTGGTAACGCTGACTGATGGGATAAGTAAAAAATAAGCCCACAATAGCCCACCAACAAGGCCAAGCAAACGCCTTTCACGTTAGGCGAATACCGTACTGGCTTCAAACACGGGGCCATCGACACAGACTCGTTTCATCGCCTCACCCTCTTTTGTCTTCACCTTAACAACACAACCGGCACAACCACCAACGGCGCATGCCATATATTCTTCAAGCGACACTTGGCATGAAATATTAAATTCTTTGGCCAATGCAGCCACTGCTTTTAACATCGGCGTGGGGCCACAGGAATATATCTCTACCTGTTGCCGCTGTGCTTCACTAAGGGCATTCAGCCAATCGCGTGCTAGGTCGGTAATATAACCTTGATAAACACCATCATAATTTTGCAAACTGGCTAAACGGCTGGGAATCCCCCACTCTTCTAATAATGGTAAACCATCACTAACGCTTGCTTCAATACCATCAAGCGCCAATGCCGATGCCTTTCTTTGAAACGGAAAAGGAACTTCTGAGCCCATAAAAACAACCGGTGTTATCTCAGTTTGATTGTCTTTTATATACTCTGATAAACAAATCATGGGAGGAATACCGACGCCACCACCCAACAGCAAGGCCCTAGGTTTGTTGGTGTTTAACTCAAATGGTCGACCAATTGGCCCCATCACGTTAATTGTCTCACCCACTGCGCGTTTTGCGAGCAATTCTGTCCCAGCACCCACCGCCTTATATAAAAACTCAACCCAACCTTCTGAAGCGCAAGCACGCATAATCGATAATGGGCGACGCATTAAACGTTGGGGGTCACATTGAATGTGTGCAAACTGTCCTGGCTGTGCTGAGGCTGCACACTTAGGCGCCTTCACGCGTAAAACGTATTGCTCTTGTTCAAACGCCTGCTGCGCCAAAATTTCAGCATCTTCTAAAAAGATGGTGTTTCGTGTATTTTCTTGCATTATTCCTCGAAAACTAAGTGGCCATTAACCAGTGTATGCGTTACTTTGCCTTTCATTTGATGCCCAAGGTAAGGCGTGTTTATTCCTTGGCTAAACCAATGTTCCTCATCAACTAGCCAAGTTTTATCAGGGTCAACAATACACAGGTCTGCTGGAGCGCCTTCCGACAGACGCCCTGTTGCCAGCCCCAGTGTCACTGATGGCCCATCCGTTAAACGACTCACCATTTGAGATAAATCCAATATTCCCTCATCTACCAGTGTCAGCATTAATGGTAACACCGTTTCTAAACTTGAAATGCCCGGCTCAGTTGATGGGAAGGGGGCTTGTTTAGCTTCTGCCTCATGCGGTCGATGACCTGAGCTAACACTCAATATTCCTTTTGCAACACCCGCCACTAACGCATCTCTGTCTTCTACTGAACGCAGTGGTGGTGAAGTATGATAGTTTGCGTCAAACGTACCCACATCAAATTCAGTTAAGCTTAATTGGTATGCATGTACATCTGCCGAAATGGCATCATTAGTAGCCTGCGCTCTTGCAATCATCGTCACAGCCCTTGCTGAAGACACGCCCGTTAAATGAATTCTCGCACCCGTTTCTTCGGCTAATTCAATCATCTGTGCGATAGCTACTGTTTCTGCTGAAACAGGGATGCCCGATAAACCCAATTTAGAACTCACCGAGCCATCATGAATACAACCATCATCTTTAATCGATATATCTTCTGGTTTGAGTATCACCAGCAGGTCATGGGTACTGGCATACTGTAAAGCACGCCTTAATATTTGGTTATCAACCGTATTATTGGGTGCTTGGCTTACGGCAACACAACCTGCTTTTTTCAAGGCATACATTTCACTCAGCGCCTTACCTTGTAGCCCAACTGTTAAAGCGCCTAATGGCAGTACTTTTGCCGAACCAGCCAAGGCCGCTTTGTCCAAAATCAGTTGCACAACAGAAGGGGTGTCTAATACTGGCTGGGTATCTGGCAAACAACAAATTGAGGTATAGCCGGCCGATACAGCAGCTTTTGTTTCGCTCTGTATTGTTGCCTTATGTTCATAACCCGGCTCTCTTAGACTGGCATTTAAATCTACAAAGCCCGGTAACACCCATTTATTGCTGGCATCTATACTCTGTTGTGCAACAAAGCCCGCTGGCTTCTCACCCACCGATTGAATTTGACCGTTGGCAATATAGACATCCTTAACTGCATCACAGGCATTAGCTGGGTCAACGACTCGGCCATTTTTGATGTGTATATTCATCCCTTAACTACCTTATTTTGACCCAGCGTAAGTGTCATCACCGCCATGCGGATAGCAATGCCATTCGTCACTTGCTGCAAAATAACCGAATTGGCACCATCAGCAACGGCAGCTTCCATTTCCACGCCACGATTAATCGGCCCTGGGTGCATCACGGTGACATCCGGCTTGGCATACGCCAACTTTTCTTCCGTCAGGCCAAAACACTCAAAATACTCGTGCTCACTGGGTAAGAGTGCAGCGCCCATTCGTTCACGTTGCAAACGCAGCATGATCACCACATCTACATCATCAAGCCCTGTACGTAAATCGCCATACACGTGCACACCTAATGAATTAACATCACTCGGTAACAACGTCTTCGGAGCAATAACTCGCACCTCTTTAACCTCTAGCGTATTAAGCGCATGAATTTGCGAGCGAGCAACTCGTGAATGCAAGATATCGCCAATAATGGCAACTTTCAAATGCTTAAACTCCTTCTTTACTCGACGAATAGTAAACATGTCGAGCATCGCCTGAGTGGGATGTGCGTGGCTTCCATCTCCAGCATTAATAACGCTGACATGTGGCTCTACATGTCGCGCGATAAAGTGTGCCGCGCCACTATCGGAGTGCCTCACCACAAACATATCGGCCTGCATCGCTTCTAAATTACGAATCGTGTCGAGAATACTTTCGCCTTTAGAGGTTGCAGACGTTGCTATATTTAAATTAATCACATCCGCAGATAAGCGTTTTGCAGCTAAATCAAACGTCGTACGTGTTCGCGTGCTGTTTTCAAAAAACAAATTAACAATCGTTTTTCCACGCAGTACGGGGACTTTTTTTACCGCCTGATGACCTACGCTCGAGAATGACTCGGCGACATCCATAATCTCTATCAGGGTTTCTTTAGAAAGACCCTCGGTGGTTAGAAAGTGGCGGAGTTGTCCCTGTTCATCAAGTTGTAAACGGGAACTATCGGGTGCTTTGAAGGACGTACTAGCAGGTTGCTTGCTAGAGCTCATATCAGTCAATTCCG
>NZ_JAHRVT010000005.1:0-3458 GCF_019090545.1 Cycloclasticus sp.
CTCTTCTTATAAATTAGGGTTAGTAATTCGCTTAATGCAACTCGGTGAGCTTGAAAAGCAAGTATTGCAATACCTTTGGGAGACCGAAGTGGCGGACGCCAAGCAGGTGTACGCCTACTTTGAGAAGCGTCGTGGCGGCTCGCTTAGCACCATTCAAAGCACGCTAGATCGTCTCTTTAAAAAAGGTTTACTAAAAAGAGATAAGCAGGGACATGCCTTTCAATATCAGGCTGCTATCGAACGCGACACGTTTATCGGTCAGTTAATCAAAGGTTTGACGAGCGAATTTAATGCGGATAAAGGGAACAGCCTGTTGGCTGCTTTTACCTCGGTATCGCCTGAATTCAATGAAGATCAACTGGAGCGATTGGAGCAGATAATCGAAGATCAGCGTGATAAAAATAAGTCGGACGGCTCAGTATGATTCTTGGAAAGCTGGCCTTTTATCTTAACGTATTCACTGTTGGTGTATTGAGTTTATGGCTATCCCTTATTTTTATTGGCATTACTTTTCGGTTATCGGGCAGTGTCCTTTCCACATTTACAGCAAAGGCTAAACGTAGGATTTTATGGTTTATCGTACTAACGCCTTGGCTAATTGCGGTAATAGTGACGCTTGTACTTATGATGCCTGCCAGGTTAGATTCTTACGCCAACGGCTTCATTGCAACGTTGGTACATTGGCATCATGCCTATACGTTTAGTCTAACCAGCTGGCATGCGTTGACGATGGCATTATTTTCCAGTGTTTTTATTTTTGGTGTCATCCACAGGGTGCTTAGTGTGCGCAAAAACCTTCATCGTTTGGATTTGTTGGCACAATTTTCGACGACGGATGAGCAGGCGAGTGAGATATTGGAGAGCAATTGGTTATCGACCATCGAATCGAAGCTGCCTCAGGCATTTACAGCTGGATTGTTTCAGCCCCGGTGTTATGTCACAACCGGACTACGGGATAGCGTCAGTACCAATGAGTACACTATCATTCAGCTCCATGAGCAAGCACATAGGCGACGTTTTGACCCACTTAAAAAATTGCTGTTTGCTTTTTTTGGCTCTTTTTTCTCGCGAGTTATTGGTGAGCAACTAAACGTAGCAATGGAATTGGCTATGGAGCAGTGCGCTGATGAAGCAGTGCTGAATACAGGTAAGGAAGCGTCGGCCATTGCGAAAACCCTGCTCAAAGTTACTCGTTTAACGATGGCGCATACTCCAAAGCAAGCATCTGTGCAGCCCGCTTGTGACTTTCTTACACCGCAGTTGGATGAACGGGTTACCTATTTGATGCGTGAGCAGAAAGGTAGGGCTTTCCCTGTGCTGATAACATCTTGTTTATTCGTGCTGGTCACAGTGGTTTGCCTTTTATCCGTCGATACACTACACCACGTTACCGAACAATTTTTTATACATTAAGGGTTCAATAATGCTTTCAGAAGACAAGATTTTTACGAGTAAAAAACCGATTGCATGTCGGTATTTTGTTGTATTAAGATATTACTCAAAGCTGTTTACTTTGACTTGTTTTGCATGGATTTCAACCATCAGCCATGCAGATAACACAACTATCGAATCACTCAGTTTTAGAGCGGCTATTCAACGAAGCACTAACCATCATCCAGAATTGCGTGCTTACGCTGACCGCATGAATAGTCAACAGGGCTATTTGACTCAGGCCGGTGTTGCGTCGCCCCCCGAAATTGATTTAACCGTAGAAGATGCGCTGGGAAGCGGTGAATTTAATGGTATGGACAATGCGCAAACAACGTTAAGTATTAGCTGGGTGTTAGACAGTCGTATCGTAGGCAAACGGGTAGATGCTGTTGCATCAAGACAGTCGATTCTTGAGATTGAGCGTGAAATAAAGCAACTGGATATAGCCGCGCAAACGGCCCGCTATTTTTTAACTGCTTTGGCTCACCAAGAACGTCAGAAAATTGCAAAGCAGGCGCAATCACTATCCGCGCAGGCGCTAGAAGAAATAAAAAAACGTGTAGAGGTAGGAAAATCGCCTATTGCCGACCAATTACGCGCTGAAGTTAACCTTGCTCGGCGAACGCTGCTAATAGAAGATTTAACGCATGAGGTTGACTCTTCAAAGCGTCAACTGGCTGCACAATGGGGCGATAAAACACCTAAATTTGGTCGGTTAGCCGGCACACTGGCTCAAAAAATTTCCGTGATCGACCCTACATCATTGGAAAAGAGCTTACGTAACAATCCTGACCTCAAGATATTTTTAACGCGAGAACGTGCGGCACAGACGGACATTGCCTTAGCCAAGGCTGAAGCAAGTATACGTTGGCGTATATCCACAGGTGTTAGGCGCTATGAAGCTACAGATGATTATGCGGTGGTCGCAGGTATATCCGTTCCGTTAGGCGACTCAAGTCGAAATAAAGGCCGTATTGCTGCCTTAACGGCTGAACAAAGCCGTTACCAATCGGAAGCTGATGCATTGAACATTAAGCTTCAAACGCAGCTTTTTGTTCTATATCAGCAATTACTGCACAGCATTCACGTGAGCGAAGCGTTGAGTAATGACATTATTCCACGCTTGGAGCGCGCGGTGCGAGAAACAGAAAAAGCGTATCAACTGGGAAAATACAGTTATTTGGAATGGTCGGCTGTTCAGCAGGAATTATTTGAAGCACAGTCAGATCAATTAGATGCGTATTTTACGGCGCATATTAATACGGTAGAAATTGAACGATTAACTGGTTTAACGCTAACTCGATTAGGTGAGGAAAAAGAATGAAGAGTAACTATTGGCAACCCCTGCTAACCGGAATATTGCTCAGCATTGTGCTGGGGTTGAGTCTGCCGACCTATGCGGTGGAATCTGAAAATAGTGCGCAACAAGAAGAGCCACAAAAAGGCCCCCACAACGGTCGTTTATTAATAGAGGGGGAGTTTGTGGTTGAGCTAGCCATTTTTGAGAAGGGTGTGCCGCCAGAATTTCGTGTTTGGGTGACGCAGAAAGGGCAACCCGTAAAACCAGAAGAAGTTTCTTTGAAAGTTGTATTAACTCGACTGGGTAATGTTGAAGACAACATTACCTTTTCACCCGAGGACGACTTTTTGCGGGGCAGTATGGAAATTTATGAACCTCATTCCTTTGTAGTATCTATTCTGGCTGAATATCGGGGGGAACAGTTTAATTGGCGGTACGACAACTTTGAGGGCCGAACTAAAATAGGCCAAGAAATTGCCGATGCAATGGCCATTAAAACGGCAACAGCAGGCCCGGCTACATTAGTTGAAACTGTTAAAGTTTACGGGAAACTGGCAACGCCAGTGGATGCTCAGCGCAGTATCCGTGCTCGTTTTGAAGGCCAGATCGAAAAAGTGTATGTCTCGTTAGGACAAACTGTCGCGCGTGGTGATCTGTTGTTGACCATCCAGAGTAACGAAAGCCTTAAATCTTATAATGTTGTATCGCCTATTGATGGTGTTATTTC
>NZ_JAHRVT010000006.1:0-4220 GCF_019090545.1 Cycloclasticus sp.
AATCTAAGTAATCTAAGTTCATAAGCTTATTTTATCTTGAGTCGATGAATTCAGCCAGCAAAATTCAATATCGAATAAAGCCTTGTTGTTCTGGCAATGCATTATGTAAATCTGTCAACAATGCATCTTCAGGTTTAATATTCCATTCATCCGGCAATAAAAGCGCGGATGAAGCACCGGGTAGCATCAATTTTATTTTAACCGGGCAATCACCACCACGGTATTTACTTAAAACAGTATGTAATTGATTAATTTTATTGTCTTGTTTTAGAACATCAGCGTCTAACTCTATCAATACATCTTTTATGAACCGTTTACGTGCTTGCTCAACTGTCATCACTGACTCAATGCTAATTCTATTTTGCCCGGCAAAGTCATCAAAAGAGATACTGCCTTCAATAACAACAATTTGCTCGACCTGTAATTGTTCGCTATAGGTCTCAAAAACCTCACTATAGGCCACAGCCTCCATGCGAGCGCTTCCATCATCTAAAATAATGGTGGCAATTTTAGCACCACTTTTTGTTGGACGTGTACGGATATTTAACACCAAACCAGAGACGGTAATCGGTTTTCCTTTTGCACGCCGATACTGGCCTCCCCCCGGGGAGCTTAACTCCATATCATGTAAGGCTGCCAATTTTCCTGAAACAATATTGCTCATTTCATCTCGAACTGTATCAAATGGGTGCCCGGTTAAATACAGTCCAAGTATTGTCTTTTCATGTTTAAGGCGCTCATGCTCGCTCCAAGTTTTTACACGAACAGCATTAGATTTTTGAGTTGTTTCAACAAGGCTTACGCCGAACAAATCATTTTGCCCAGCCATCGCACTTTTCCCCTGCTGCTCAGCCACTTGAAGTACATTCGTTAATTGCTGCATCAGCTGTGCACGGTTTGTGTCAAAACAATCTAATGCACCCGCTCTGATAAGAGCTTCTTGCACACGACGATTTGCCTTTCTTAAATCTATACGATTGGCAAGGTCTTCATGACTAGAATAAGGGCCGTTAAGTTCTCTTTGTTGAATAATTGATTCAATAGCTCCTTCACCGACACCTTTAAGCGCCCCTAAGCCATAGATAATGTCGCCTTCTTCATTTGTCGTAAATCGATAGTAAGAGCTATTAACATCAGGCGGAAGAATATTGAGCCCCATATCACGACATTCATCGATGAACAAAACAACTTTATCGGTATTGTCCATATCTGAAGACAACACTGCGGCCATAAATTCTGATGGGTAGTGCGCTTTTAACCAAGCGGTTTGGTAGGCAATTAATGCATACGCAGCGGAGTGAGATTTATTGAACCCGTAGCCTGCAAATTTTTCCATTAAGTCAAAAATATAGGTCGCTACACTTTCTTCGACATTATTAGCAACCGCTCCTGTGGTAAACATCTCACGCTGCTTGGCCATTTCTTCGGGCTTTTTCTTGCCCATCGCTCGACGCAGCAAGTCAGCTGAGCCAAGACTATAGCCAGCTAAATCCTGAGCAATTTGCATCACTTGTTCTTGATATAAAATAACCCCATTAGTTGGCTCTAAAATTGGTATCAAGGTTGGGTGCGGATATTCTGCTTTTTTGCGACCATGCTTAACATTAATGTAATCATCCACCATGCCAGACTGCAATGGCCCTGGTCTAAAGAGAGCCACTAGAGCAATAATATCTTCAAAGGTGTCAGGGCGCAGACGACGAATCAAGTCTTTCATGCCCCTAGACTCAAGCTGAAAAACAGCTGTTGTTGCGTAATTTTTTAATAACTCGTACGTTAATTCATCATCGCGAGGTAACAGGTCAATATTAACGGCCTTTTCGCCCTTTGCGGCTAAGCGTTGATTTATATTTTGTAAGGCCCAGTCAATAATTGTTAATGTTCGTAACCCCAAAAAGTCGAACTTAACTAAACCAACAGCTTCGATATCGTCTTTATCAAACTGCGTCACCAGGTTTGCACCACCTTCCTCGCAATATAAGGGTGAAAAATCAGTTAACTTACTCGGAGCGATGACAACACCACCCGCATGTTTACCCGCGTTTCTTGCCACCCCTTCAAGCATTAGAGCTAAGTCTATTAGCTCACGAACCTCGTCTGATTCTTTATATGCGTTCAATAGATCAGGGCTTTCATCAAGTGCCTTTGTTAAGGTCATACCAATTTCAAAGGGGATTGCTTTTGCTAAACGATCTACAAAACCATAAGGATGGCCTAATACACGCCCCACATCACGTATAACAGCTTTCGCAGCCATACTCCCGTAGGTAATAATTTGCGACACTTTATCTCGTCCGTATTTCTCACCGACATAATCGATCACCCGATCACGCCCATCCATACAAAAATCCACATCAAAGTCAGGCATTGACACACGTTCAGGATTTAAAAATCGCTCAAACAGTAAATCAAACTCTAGCGGGTCTAGGTCAGTAATTCTTAATGCATACGCAATAATAGAACCAGCACCAGAACCACGACCCGGGCCAACGGGTACGCCATTATCTTTTGCCCATTGAATAAAATCAGCAACAATTAAAAAATAACCAGGAAAGCCCATCTGACAAATAACGTCTAATTCGCGCTTTAATCTGGCTTGATACTGGGCCCTTTTTTCATCATCAAACTTAATTCGATGAGAAGTTTCTTGAATTCGTTTCTCTAACCCTTTTTGTGATAAATCTGCGAAATATTCATCTATGGTCATACCTTCTGGAACGGGAAAGTCAGGTAAAAAGTTCTCCCCTAAACTAAGTTCAACATTGCAACGTTTTGCAATCTCTACTGTATTTTCAAGCGCTTCAGGTAAATCAGAAAAAAGCGCCAACATGTCTTCCTGACTTTTTAAATACTGCTGTTCGGTATGCGATTTGACCCGCCTAGTATCAGATAATACACGCCCTTGATTAATGCAGACTCGCGCCTCATGCGCATCAAACTCCTCTGGTTTTAAAAAGCATGCACTATTAGTAGCCACTATAGGTGCATGATGCTTACTAGCTAAGGCTAATAACTGGTTATTTAACCCCTCTTCACCTGATCGACCAATACGTTGAAGCTCTATGTAAAAACGATCCTTAAAAACCTGCAACCAAGTAGATAACATAGTATCTGCTTGCTCTGTATCATTTGACTGAAGCGATGTTGAGAACAACCCGTCCAAACAGCCAGATAAGGCAATTAAACCTTCATTTTTCTCCAGTATTTTTTTACTGGTTAGATAGGCAACACCTTTATCTTGACCATTAAGATACGCCTCAGAAATTAATTCACACAGTGCTAAATAACCTTGTTGGTTTTGGGCCAGTAAGGTGATGATATATGGCTTTTTTTGCCCCACCGAATCTCTTATCTGTACATCCGCCCCAATAATAGGTTTGATGCCAGCAGCTAAGGCAGCACGATAAAACTTTACCGTGGCAAATAAATTAGACTGATCGGTCACCCCGATAGCTGGCATAGCTAGTTCAGCTACACGTTTGACCAATGGTTTTACACGAATAATGCCATCTACCAATGAATATTCGGTATGGTTCCTAAGGTGGATAAACTTGATGGCCTCACTCATGGTAATAATTTTCTCACTGGGGAAAATGATTGTCGGTAAATCGAAATAACACCCTGCTGGGCAAGTTTCATTTTATGATCAGGGGTCGGGTAACCGGCATGTTTTGATAGGCCATAACCGGGATATAACACATCAAGCAGGGCCATTTGCTCATCTCTATACACTTTTGCGATAATCGAAGCCGCGGAGATTTCAGCCACAAGGTTATCACCGCCTTTGATACATTCACCCGGCAGATCAATATCTGGATAGAATGTCCCATCAACTTTGGCATAACCTGCCTTAATATCCAAGCCATCAAATGCCCGTTTCATGGCTAATAAACTTGCCTGTAAAATATTAATTTCATCAATTTCAGCCACCTCTGCTCGACCAATTGACCATGCTTTAGCAGACTCGATGATCTGTTGTGCAAGCACCTCTCGTCTCTTTTTTGTCAACTTTTTTGAATCCATCAGGCCATCAATTGGTTTTTCATCATCCAGAATGACAGCCGCTGCAACAACAGGCCCTGCAATACAGCCTCTACCTACCTCATCTAAGCCAACAACCACCTTGTTCAAAATGAAACATCACCATTAATAACGCTTGACACAATGTTTGCAGCTTGAATATTAGCCTGACGTGTCAATTTTATTTTCATTTTATTAAA